>JAJZLD010000256.1 GCA_021803785.1 Pseudomonadota bacterium
CGGCCGGGCAAAAGCTCCCCGGCAGCAAAGGTGCGACCGGGCGCGATATCCAGCAGACCATCGGCCCAAGCGCAGGAACTCAGAACGCCGGAGCCCTGGCGCGGATGCAACACGGCCCGCCCGCCGGCATCCAATTGCACGCGCACGAATTCGCGCCGGCTCTCTGCACGTGGCCAATCGAATGTAGTCGGCACCTCACGGCGCACTGGACCGACATCACGCAGCCCCATACGACGGCACAAGAATGGCTGAACCAACATCACGAAAGTCACAAAGGCGGACACCGGATTGCCGGGCAGGCCAATGAAGTCGGCCTCGCCAACGCGACCAAATGCGAGCGGTTTGCCCGGCTTGATCGCGATTTTCCAAAGGGACAGCGCGCCTTCTGCCTCGACTGCCGCCTTCACATGATCCTCTTCGCCAACCGACACGCCGCCGCAGGTCAGCACCACGTCGTGCACGGCCGCGGCGCGGCGCAGCGCGTCCCGGGTTGCGGTCAGGTCGTCGCGCACGATGCCCAGGTCGGTGACTTCGCAGCCGAGCATGGTAAGCAGACTGCGCACCATGTAGCGGTTGGAGTTGAAGATTGCGCCGGGCCCAAGAGCTTCGCCGGGCTCGCGCAGTTCATCTCCAGTGAAGAACACCGCAACGCGAAGGCGGCGCAGCACGTTCAGGTGAGGCACGCCGATCGACGCCGCAAGTCCAATCCGCGCAGCGTTGAGTCGCACCCCCGCACTCAGTACGGACGCACCGACCTCAATATCCTCGCCGCGCCGTCGTATGTTCTGCCCCAGGCGTGGCAGCTCATCGATCGCCACGCCCTCGGTATCGGCATGGCAACGCTCCTGCATCACGACGGTATCCGCCCCGGAGGGAATGGGGGCCCCCGTGAAGATCCGCGCGGCGCTGCCGGCGGCCAGAGGCGCCGGGCTCGTGCCGGCCGGGACACGCTGGCTCACTGGCAGGCGAACGCCTGGCTGCGTGACATCGACACAGCGCACGGCGTAGCCATCCATGGCGGAGTTGTCGTGCGGTGGCACCGCAATGCTGGACACCAGATCGCTGGCAAGCACGCGGCCGGTTGCATCCAGCAGGCCGACCGACTCGTGCTCGGGCACCGGGCGCGCCGATGCCAACAACTGGCCCAGCGCTTCTTCGAAGGTCAACAGAGGCGCCTTCATGCGAGATCGACCGATTTGAGAATGAACATGGCGATTTGACCCGGATCGTTGAGATCAAGTTGCGGCAACTGCACGTCGAGCGGGGTATCCGACGCAATCGCCACGATGTTCGGAAATTTGTCGTGCAGCAACGGGTGACCCGCAGCCGGGCGATGGATCTCGATCTTCGGAATCGGCGTGGTACGAAAGCCTTCCACAAGAACGAGATCGACGGCAGCAAGCCGAACCAACTGGTCTTCCAGCGTGGGTTCCGGTTCGTCGCGCAGTTCGTGCATCAGCGCCCAGCGCTGCCCACCGGCAAGCAGCACCTCGGTGGCGCCTGCTTCGCGAAAGCGGAACGAGTCCTTGCCCGGCTTATCGATATCAAAACCGTGGTGGGTGTGCTTGATCAGGGAAACCCGCAGGCCGCGCGCGCGCAGCAAAGGGATCAGGCGCTCGATCAGTGTTGTCTTGCCGGAGCCAGAGTAGCCGGCGAATCCGAATACCTTCATGGGAACAATCGAGCACGAAAAGCAGCAAGGATCGCAGAAGCGCCCCTGGCTGCCAACCGTGCGCATCAAGGCAAAAGCCAAAGCAGCTTGGCGCACGGCGCCCTTTCAAGATACCGTACCGTATGGACAAAGGGACAATGGAGAGGCAGTCGTGTCAGACACCCCAATGATTGCAACCGAGACACTGGCGCGCGTGCGGATCATCCGGCTCAATCGGCCGGAGAAGAAGAATGCGCTGACCGCAGAGATGTATGAGGCCCTGATCACCGCGTTCCAGGACGCGGAGGCGGACGCCAATATCCGCGCGATGCTGATCACCGGTAGCGAGCATGCCTTCAGCGCCGGCAACGATATCGTCGACTTTCTCGCCAATCCGCCATCGGACGAGCAGGCGCCCGTGATGCGCTTGCTCGGCCTGCTTACCGAGTTGCACAAGCCCTTGGTCGCCGCTGTATGCGGGCCGGCAGTCGGTATCGGCACAACCTTGCTGCTGCACTGCGACCTGGTCGTTTGTGGCGAGCAGACGAGCTTCGCGATGCCCTTCGTCAACCTGGGCCTGTGCGCCGAGGGCGGCTCAAGCCTGTTGCTTGCCCAGCGCGTAGGACAAGCCCGCGCGAATGAATGGCTGCTGCTCGGCGAACCGGTCAGCGCGGAACGTGCGGCGGCAGCGGGCCTCGTCAATCTCGTACTGCCGAATGCAGATGTGTTCGCGCAGGCGCTCGACTGGGCGAAGCGTCTTGCGAGCAAACCGCCACGGGCCCTGCAAGGCACGCGGGCCCTGATTCGCAGCGCGGCGGCCGATGCAGCGCGGCGAGCAATCGCAGCCGAGGGCGCGATGTTCCGCGAACTCCTGCAGTCGGACGAGGCCAAGGAAGCCTTTGCGGCATTCGTCGAGAAGCGCAAGCCGGACTTCAGCCGCTTTTGATTGCTTGAGGGCTTGACTCCGGGTGGTCAGCCCCGATACTCGGTGGTGACACCACTCGGGAGCCCACAACGTGCCCACCCCCCACGCCCAGCGCTCCAACAGCGCGTCGATCGCATCCTGGCTCAATCAGCGCTGTGCATGCGTGACCCTGAATCGCAGCCAGCTGCAGCGTGAGCTTTGTGGCGACCCGCAAGATGGCGCGTTGCTTGCGATGGTCGAGGACGCACGCCCCAACCTTTTCTCTGACACCACCGTCTTTGTCGGCGAGCGTGATCTCGCAACGATGCGAGCCTTTGTGGCCGCGCACGAACGCATCGTTGCCCTGCCCGGATGGCAGTCCCGCGTGCTGGCCGACGCGCCTGCCACCGCGGTCACCGAAAGCGCAGCGCGCAGCGTCTTCATGGGTTACGACTTCCATCTCGGTGACGAGGGCCCCCGCCTGATTGAAATCAACACCAACGCGGGCGGCGGACTGCTCAACGCGGCACTGGCACGGGCCCAGTTCGCCTGCTGCAACGCGGTGCGAGGGGAAGGCGGAGAGTTTGAACCCGGTGCCGACGTCGCCAGCGAGTTCCTGCACATGTTCCGCAAGGAATGGCAACTGGCGCGCGGAGATGAGCCGCTGGCCCACATCGCGATCGTGGACGCAGCGCCGGCGTCGCAATACCTTCTGCCGGAATTCCTGCTCTTCCAGCGCCTCTTTGAGCGCGCGGGGATTCGCGCCAGCATCTGCGACCCGGCCGAACTGCGGGTTCGCGACGGTCGGCTATACCTGGGCAACGACGGCATCGATCTGGTCTACAACCGCAGCACCGATTTTGCTTTCGACCAACCCGAGAGCGAGGCGTTGCGCCAGGCGTGGCTGGGCAACCTCGCGGTCATCACGCCCCACCCACGCGCCCATGCGCTGTACGCAAACAAGCGGCATTTGGCATTGCTCTCGGACACTGACTTCCTTGCGTCGATAGGCGTGGCCGCAAGCGACATCGCCTTGTGTGAGCAAGTGGTACCACTCACCCGCAGGGTTGAACGCGCCGAAGCCGACACGCTGTGGCAAGCGCGACGCGAGTGGTTCTTCAAACCCGCAAGCGGTTTCGGAAGCAAGGCTGCCTATCGCGGCGACAAGCTGACACGACGGGTGTTCGACGAGATCCTGGCGGGCGACTACGTAGCGCAACGCATCGTCTCACCCTCGTCTCGCGTCAAGCGGGTTGACGGCAGTTCAATCGAGCTTAAGAGCGATTTGCGCGCCTACGCCTACTGCGGGCAAGTTCAACTCTTCGCCGCCCGTCTCTATCGGGGGCAAACGACGAACTTCCGCACGCCAGGTGGTGGCTTTGCCGCAGTGGCGTCGGTTCCCGAAGCCCAGCGTCCCGCCCGATGCGACGCATTCGGAGCAACACTAGCGAATTCGTGACAGCGGGCGCTAGTCGATCGCGCCCGCGCGGCGCAGACGGGAAGCCACCTCGGCGCGATCGTTGGCCAAAGCCCAGCCGAGCGCGGTAAGGCCGCGGTCGCTACGCAGGCGGATGTCGGCACCCGCGTCGAGCAGCTGCTCGACGATCGCGAGATAGCCACCACGCGCGGCCAGCATCAACGCCGTCGCGCCGTTGTCAGCACGCGCATCGACTTGCGCTCCGGCCCCGAGCAACCGCTTGACGATGGCCTCATGCCCCATGTACGCCGCGTAGTGGAGCGGCGACCAGGCATTCGGCACTTCCAGCGGCGCTTTGGCGGTAATGAAGGCCTCCACAGTGTCGAGATGGCCGTTCATCGCCGCGAGTGAAATTGCGCTCTCACCGGCGCCGCTGCGCACGGCCGGGTTTGCGCCACGCGCGAGCAGCAGCGCCACCACCTCGGTCTGGCCCGTCCTTGCAGCCTGAATCAGGAGCGTGCTGCCACGGAAATCGAGGGCATCAACGGCGCCGCCTTCGTCGAGATAGTTCCGTACCACCGACACACGCCCCATTTCGGCAGCGGTACGTGCGGCATCAATACTGGTCGCTAGCGCGGGATCGGCAACCGTGAGCGCTAGCAGCAGCGCCGGGACAAGCCTCATCAGCGGCCAGCCGCCGCAAACAGGCGGAAGAAGTTGTCGGTCGTTGCTGTCGCGACCTCATCGACGGAGACGCCCCGCAGCCGCGCGATCTCGTGTGCAACATACGGTACGTAAGCCGGCTGATTGAGTTTGCCTCGATACGGAACCGGCGCCAGATACGGCGAATCGGTCTCGATCAACATGCGATCGAGCGGCATGCGTGTTGCAACATCCTTGATCTGCGCAGCGTTCTTGAAGGTGACGATGCCGGAAAAGGAGATGTAGAAGCCAAGCTCCATCGCGCCGACGGCGATCC
>JAJZLD010000257.1 GCA_021803785.1 Pseudomonadota bacterium
GAGACTGGCCGCCTGATGGCCGCCGCCGTGGTCGGCGCTCCGGGCTACGCCCCGCGCGCCGACCACGGCAACCCGGAATCAACCGAATACCTGATCAACCCTTTTGCACAACTTGACGCACACAAACATCTGCTGGAGAAATTGTTAGAATATGGCTATCTAGAAGTGAGTCCGGCCAGCCTGCCGCCGGATGAGGAGAAGTAATGAAGAAGATCAAGCTGATTACCGCGCTGTTATTGGCGGCAGCAATCGCGGCGATGCCCGCGCAGGCGAAAGAATCCCAGTCGAAGACGCACGCCAAGAAATCGGTGACCAAGGCATCGTCGAGCCATCGCAGCCATACCGTCAAAGCCTCGGTCAGCAGCAAGAAGGGGAAACGCGTCAGTCCGGCGAAAGCGTTGTATCGCGACATGAAATCGGCGCGCACGGCGCCGGTGCGCGCGGTGTCGGTCAGCGTGGATCGCGAAGGCAATCCGTTGCTGCAATCCAACGCGTTCATGGTGCAGGACCTCGGTACCGGCAAAGTCCTGCTCGAACGCAACGCAGAGTCCGTTGTGCCGATCGCTTCGATCACGAAGCTGATGACGGCGATGGTCGTGCTGGATGCAAAGTTGTCGTTGTCGGAAACCCTCACCGTGACGGACGAGGACACCGACAAGCTGAAGAACACCACGTCGCGCTTGGCGGTGGGAACCGAACTCACCCGCGAGGAGATGATCCACCTCGCGCTGATGTCGTCGGAAAACCGCGCTGCGGCCGCGCTTGGCCGCAACTATCCGGGGGGAATCAATGCCTTCGTGCGCGCGATGAATCGCAAGGCGCAAGCGTTGGGGCTCACGGAAACTGCCTTCTACGATTCCACCGGCCTTAACCCGCAGAATGTGTCGTCGGCGCGCGACTTGGCGAAGATGGTGACGGCCGCATCGCACTATCCGCTGATCCGCCAGTTCTCGACGGACGACGAAGAGACGCTGACGATCCGTGGGCGCGAGCAGACGTTCCGCAACACCAATGCGCTGGTGCGCAGTCCAGATTGGCAGATTGGCGTTTCGAAGACCGGTTTCATCAATGAGGCGGGCCGTTGCCTAGTGATGCAGGCTTGGCTGGCCGAGAAGCCGATGGTGATCGTGCTGCTCGACTCGGTTGGCAAATTCACCCGTGTCGCCGATGCGCAACGGATCAAGCGTTGGGTCGAGAGTGCCATCGCGCATCAGGGTGTTGCGCGTATTCCCGCTGGTTGATCGACCCCTTCGCAAAAGAAAAAGCGCGCCGAGGCGCGCTTTTTTGTTGTGCAGCCTGACGATGGTCAGCGACGCTGTTCGCGTGTTCCACGCGTGGCCGGCGCGCTGTCGATCTTCAGATAACCGAGCGTAGCCGAGATTTCTTCCGCGGTATCGCGGACCAGCGGCGCCCAGTCGGGGTTGAAACGGTCGGCAGGGGTCGAGAGCGACAAGCCCGCGATCAGTTCCCCAGAATCGTTGCGAATGCCCGCGGCAATGCAGCGCACGCCGTTCTCCACTTCGTCCATGTCATACGCGACGCCATGACGCCGCACTCGCTCAAGTTCTTTTTCAAGTGCCGGCAGTGTCGTGATTGATGCTGGCGTGGACGGCGGCAAACCGGTGCGGCGTGCGTATTCGGCAACACGGCTGGCGCTCTCTTCCGCGAGGAAGAGCTTGCCGGTGGCGGTGGTGTGCAGGGGCGCGCGCGCGCCAACGATATGCACCACGCGCACGGCGGAGCGCCCGCTAGAGGTGCGTTCCACGTAGACGATCTCGTCTCCGTCGCGCATGCCGAGGTTCACGCTCTCGCCCGTGGCGAGATGGAGCCGTTGCATTGCATCGACCGCCGTTTCTCGAACAGAGATGCGCGATTTGACCACGTTGCCCAATTGCAGCAGGCGGATGCCGAGCCGGTAGACCCCCGCATCCACCCGCTCCACAAAGCCGCGCGCCGTCATCGCAGCGAGGATGCGATGTGCGGTGGACGGGTGCAGCCCGGTCTCGGCTGCAAGTTGCTTTAGTGCGATCGGATCGGAGTGTTTTGCCAGCGTATCGAGCAGATTCATCATCCGTTCGATGACCTGGATCGAGGAGGCTTTAGGTTCTTCGGCAGCCACGGTGCATTGGATCTTTGTTCTGGAATACGGTTGATCATATCGCAATGCGGGATGTTTCGCCCTGTGAAATCGCATTGGAGTAAAGTTCGAACTGATCTGCTCGGCGCGTCGAACGCCCGGCGCATGCGCCGCGACGCGCTGTTGCCACCAAGGACGTTCGCCATGTCGCTACCTATCGTAGTCTCCCTTGAGTCCGCCTCGCTGCCGGTCGTGATCCCGCGGCCCAACACACCGCATGAGTGGCGCGACCACGCACGTACCGCTGCGACCGAGGTCGTCGAACGCCTCACCGGTGCTCAGGTGGCGCTGATCAACAAGACCGTGCTCAGCGCTGCGGTACTGGCCCAGCTGCCGGATCTGCGGATGATTTCCGTTTCCGCCACCGGCACTGATAACGTTGATCTGGCTGCCTGCCGCGCGCAGGGCATTGTCGTCAGCAATGTGCGCGACTACGCCGCGGATACGGTGCCCGAGCATGCCTTGCTGTTGATGATGGCGCTGCGGCGCAATCTGCTCGCTTACGTCGACGATGTTCGCAGCGGGCGTTGGTCGCGTGGCGCAAGTTTCGGGCTCTTCGACCGCCCGGTGGCCGACCTGAACGGCGCCGTGCTGGCAATTCTTGGCCACGGCTCCCTTGGTGTGGGGCTGGCACGGCGCGCTGCGGCGCTTGGCATGCGGGTACTGCTGGTGGAGCGAAAAGGGGCTGTCGATGTGCGGCCCGGTTACACCGCTTTCAACGAAGCGCTGGCAATCGCGGATGTCGTGTCGCTGCACTGCCCGTTGAACGACCACACCCGCAAGCTGTTCGGCGCCGCAGAGTTCGCGCGCATGAAGCCATCGGCGGTGCTGATCAACACCGCACGCGGCGGGCTGGTCGATGAGCAGGCGTTGGCCGCCGCGCTGCGAGAGGGCCGCATTGCAGGCGCGGCTACCGACGTGCTGTCGCAGGAGCCGCCGCCTGCCGATCACCCCTTGCTCGCGCCCGATATCCCGAATCTGATCGTTACGCCGCATATGGCTTGGGCTTCGGCCGATGCAATGCAGCGCCTCGCAAACACCGCCGTGGCCCATGTGGATGCTTTCCTGCGCGGTGAGCCGGTGAGCCGGGTTGCGTAATGACCCGCCTGTGGCACGCCATTTCGCCGGAGGAGTGCGTTGCTGCGCTGGGCGCCGACACCACTAACGGCTTGTCGCCCGACGAGGTGGTGCGCCGCCTTGCCGCGGACGGCCCGAACCAGTTGCGCGGTAAGCCGCCCAAGCGTTTCATCGAGCGTTTCCTGTCGCAACTGAGCGAGCCGCTGATCTACATCCTGCTCGGCTCCGGCGTGCTGGCCCTCTTGCTGCGGGAGTGGGTGGACGCCAGCGTGATCTTCCTTGTGGTGCTGATCAACGCCGTCGTCGGTGCGGTGCAGGAGGCGCGCGCGCATTCCGCGATTGCGGTGCTGGCACGCCAGGTGTCGGCGCTCGCCAGTGTGCTGCGGGGCGGCGAGCGACTGCGCATTGAATCCGCTGCGCTGGTGGCTGGTGACATCGTGCTGCTGGAGGCGGGCGATCGTGTGCCAGCCGACCTTCGGTTGCTGAAAGTGCGCGATCTGGTCGTGGATGAGGCAATGCTGACGGGTGAATCGCTGCCGGTCGCGAAGGCTGCCGCCGCGGTGGCCGAAGATGCTGCGCTGGTCGAGCGCCATTGCATGGCCTATGCCGGCACGCTAGTGCTTCAGGGCACGGCGACTGGCTTGGTGGTCGCCACCGCCGGCCGCACCGAACTTGGCCGCATCGCGGCTTTGATCGACGCCGCGCCGCTGATCGCGACGCCGCTCACACGTCGTTTGGCCGTGTTCTCCAACGTCATGCTGTGGATCATCCTCGCGCTCGCGGCGCTGACGTTCGCCGTGGGCCTGCTGCGCGGCGAATCGGTGCAGGATATGCTGATGGCCGCCGTCGCGCTCGCCGTCGGTGCGATTCCGGAGGGTTTGCCCGCTGCGCTGACGATCACGCTCGCGATCGGGGTGGGCCGCATGGCTCGGCGTGCTGCGGTGATTCGTCGCCTGCCGGCGGTGGAAACGCTCGGCAGCGTCACGGTGATCTGTTCGGACAAGACGGGCACGCTGACGCAGAACCGCATGACGGTCACCGAGCTGTTGGTCGGCGGCTTTGGTTACACCCTGCATGGGGCGGGCGGTGCGGAGGCGGGGGAGATTCGCCCCTCCGGCGCGGCACCCACCGAGAACCGCGCGCTGCATCCGCTGCTACTCGCAGGCGTGTTGTGCAACGACGCGCAGATGCGGCGCGAAGACGGCCAGTTGATATTCAGCGGCGACCCTACCGAGTGGGCCTTGCTGCTCGCTGCGCTGCGCGGTGGGCTTGACGTCGATACCCAGCGCGCGCGACACGAGAGGCTCGATGAACTGCCCTTCGATGCGCGCTATCAGTACATGGCGACCCTCAACGCCGGCCCGGAAGGGGTACGGCTGTGGGTCAAGGGCGCACTGGAGCGTGTCCTGGCGCATTGCCGCCTCGCGCTGGACGCGCAGGGTGTGCCGGTGCCACTGGATAGCGCAGCGGTTCATGCGGCGGCCGATGAGATGGCCTCACGCGGTCTGCGTGTGCTGGCCTTCGCCTATCGTCCGGGCGGTGCGGCGCCGCTCAAGCGCGATTCACTTGGCGATGATTGGGTGTTCCTCGGGCTGCAGGGCATGGTTGACCCCCCGCGTGGCGAAGCCAAGCAGGCGGTGGCGCGTTGCAAGGCGGCTGGCATCCGCGTCGTGATGATCACCGGCGACCATGCTGCAACCGCCGCCGGCATCAA
>JAJZLD010000258.1 GCA_021803785.1 Pseudomonadota bacterium
TGGTGGCTTGGCCAAGCCACCAGTGACCGAGGCCGGCGACCAGCGTGAGCGGCACTGCGTGCGCGATGTCTGAGCCGACAATCCGCACGGCAGGCAGGCGAGGGTAGAGGAAGAACAACACCGTCACGCCCAGCGCGCCGGCACCGACTGACGAAATCGACACCAGCACGCCCAGAATGGCGCCGGTGATGACGGTCTGGATGTGTGTCACGCGCGGATCGCGTTCGGCGCCGTGATGCGCGAGCGAGAACTTCTGGATGCGTTGGCGGAAGATCAATGCGATGGCGGTCAGCAACAGCGCGATGCCGAGCGAGATCGAGATGATCTTCGAGGCGCCGCCGATGCCGCCCGGAAAGAAAGTGCCGATCACCACGAGCGTGAGGGCGGCAGCTGGCAGGCTGCCTGCGGCCAGTGCCCCGGTGATCTTCCAGTCGACGGTGCCCTTGAGGTTGTGCGCCACGGTACCGCCAGCCTTTGTGATGGCGGCGTAGAGCAGATCCGTGCCGACCGCGACGGCCGGGTGGATGCCGAACAGCAGCACCAGCAGGGGTGTCATCAGCGAGCCGCCGCCTACGCCGGTCAATCCGACGATGGCGCCAACAGCGAATCCGGCGATGGTGTAGGCGAAGTCCATGGGTTCAATGCGGGTGAATGTGAGGCGCGATCTTAGCGGAGCGCTAAATTACCTTTGCTGACTGCGTGTTAGACTCTAAGAACAATTCGTTATATAGGTTCGATCGCCATGAACCTGCAGCAACTGCGCTATATCGTTGAAGTGGTGCGCGCCGGCCTTAACGTGTCGGAGGCGGCGGACGCCCTCTACACCTCCCAGCCCGGGGTCTCGAAGCAGATCCGGCAGCTTGAAGAGGAACTCGGTATCGAGATCTTCGTGCGGCACGGCAAGCGGCTCACCGGGGTCACCGAGCCAGGCCGCCAGGTACTGGCGATCGCCGAGCGGATGCTGGGTGAGGTCGATAGCCTCAAGAAGGTGGGCGCCGAGTTCCGCAATGAGTCCGAAGGTCAGCTCAACATCGCCACCACGCACACCCAGGCACGCTATGCGCTGCCTCGGGTGATCCAGTCTTTCGTGCAGAAGTTTCCCGGCGTGCGGCTTACGTTGCACCAGGGCAGCCCTCGGCAGATCTGCGAATGGGTACTGAATGGCGAGGCCGATCTCGCGATTGCTACCGAAGCGGTTGGCGAAACCGAGGGGCTCGTCTCGCTGCCCAGCTACCAATGGAATCGTTGCGTGATCGCCACGCCGCGCCATCCGATTCTCAAGACGACGCCGCTTACGCTCGAAGAGATCGCCAAGTATCCGATCGTCACCTACGACACTGCCTTCGCGGGCCGCAGTGAAGTCAACCGCGCCTTCCTTGGGCGCGGATTGAAGCCCAACGTGGTGCTCGCGGCGATGGATGCGGACGTGATCAAGACCTATGTCGCGATGGATCTTGGCATTGGCCTGATTGCCTCCATCGCGTACGACCCGATCATCGATCGACGCATCGGGGCCGTCGATGCGTCGCATTTGTTCTCATCGGCTGTGACGCGCATAGGCATCCGCAAGAACGCCTACCTGCGCGGCTATGTGTATGGCTTTATCGAATTGATGTCGTCACACCTGACGCGGCGAGTTGTGGATGCGGCGCTGCTCGGCGGTGGCAGCGACGCGGGGCTCTAGCCCGTAGTCCTGTCATGCGTGTGTGCGAACCTGAAGTGATGTTGCGGAGTTTTGTATGACCTCACTCACCACCTTTGCGGCGCTGATTGCGGCGGCCGTTATTCTGGTGCCGCTGTTCAAACGTGCCAAGTTGGGCACCGTGCTCGGCTACCTTGCCGCTGGCGTGTTGGTGGGCCCCTTCGGGTTCAATCGCGTGGGCGACCCCGAGAGTCTTCTGCATACCGCGGAGCTCGGCATCGTGCTGCTGCTGTTCGTCATCGGCCTCGAACTACAGCCATCGCGCCTGTGGGCGTTGCGGCGTCAGGTGTTCGGCCTTGGCGCCTTGCAGATGGTGGGTTGCGGTGCCGTGATCGGGGCTGGGCTGACCATTGGCCTCGGGCTATCGGTGAAGGCGGGCATCTTGCTTGGTTGGACCCTTGCACTGTCGTCAACGGCCCTGGTGCTGCCGACCTTGGCCGAGCGTAAGGAGTTGATGACGCAGTATGGCCGCGAGTCTTTCGCGATCCTGCTGTTTCAGGATCTCTCGGTGATTCCCTTGCTGGCCCTGATTCCATTGCTGGATGTGGGGCTTCCCAAGGCGGGCCGAAATCCGTTGATGGGCCTGGTGGTGTTGCTCGGGATCGTGCTGATCGGGCGCCGCGTGCTCCACTGGATGTTTGTTTATGTCGCGCGCTTCGGGAGCCGCGAGTTGTTCACCGGGGCGGCGCTGCTGTGCGCACTCGGGCTCGCGTCGCTGATGGAAGCCGTGGGTTTGTCGATGTCGCTGGGCGCCTTTGTCGCCGGCGTGCTGTTGGCCGACTCCGAGTTCCGCCATGAACTGGAGGCCACCATCGACCCTTTCAAGGGCTTGCTGCTGGGCCTGTTCTTCATGGCCGTTGGCATGAACGCCAACCTCGATCTGCTCGGCTCGATGCCGGTGCGCATCTTGAGCCTTGCGATCGGCCTGCTGGCAACGAAGACTGCGGTGTTGTGGCTGTTGCGGCGTCTGGCACCAGATGGCGCCGGCAGTGCCCGGCCGCTGGCGTTCGCGTTGGCGCAGGGCGGTGAGTTTGCCTTTGTAGTGTTCAGCATGGTAGAGCAAGGGCGTCTTGTGCCGGGGCGTATCGCGGACCAGCTCACCCTCGCGGTCGCGTTGTCGATGGCCTTGGCGCCGCTACTCTTCCTTGCCAACGACTGGCTCGGGCGGCGCGAGGCCAAGCGCCCGGTGCGCGCATTCGACACACTGCCGACAGATCCACCCACCGTGGTGATCGCAGGCTTTGGTCGCGTCGGACAAGTCGTCGGCCGGGTGCTGATGAAGCAAGGTGTTCGCTTCACCGCCGTCGACAACGATCCGGAGCAGATCGAGACCGTGCGCCGTTTCGGCATGCAGGTTTACTACGGCGATGCGGCTCATCTGGCACTGCTTGAGTCCGCGCAGGTGGGTTCGGCCAAGGTGTTCGTGTTGGCGATCGACGATGTCGAGCGTTCGCTGCAGGTGGCCGAACTGGTGCGGCGCCACTATCCGAAGCTCGCGATCATCGCGCGGGCGCGCAATCGCTTCCACGCCTATCGGCTGATCGACCTTGGCGTCACGCTGCAGGTGCGCGAGACCCTGCTTTCCAGCATCGAGATCGGCCGTGGCGTGCTTGGCAGCCTGGGCGTGAGCGAGGCAGAGATTGCGCAGACCGTCGCGCGTTTCATCGAAGCGGATAACCGGTTGCTTGCGCGTCAGCAGGCCGTGTATCACGACGAACAACAGTTGATTCAGACATCGAAGGAGGCACGCGCCGAGCTGGCCGCCATTCTCGATCTGGAGCGCAAGCAGGCCGCACAGGCGAAGGCGAAGTAGGCCGCCGGCGGGGCGGCCTCGGGTCAGGCGCGCTGTAGTGTCTCTTGCAGTCGCTCGGCGGAGATGCCGCAGCCCAGCGCCAGCATCAGCGTCACCCGTGCCTGCCAGGGCGTGAGGCGTCCGCAGGCCAGGGTGCCGTGCGCAGCATCGTCGAAGTTGGCTTGCGGCATCACCCCACCGCTTGCAACGCGGCTGGCGCGTACCACCGGAATGCCGCGTGCGACGGCGGCGGTAATGGCTGGGCACCAATCGTCCGGCACGCTGCCGTGCCCGGCGAGCGCGAGCACGATGCCGGCGGCGCCGCTTGCAACACTCGCTTCGATCAGGTCTGCCGGCGCGCCTGCGTAGGCGGCCAGTACATCGACGCGCGGCAGCGCGCTCGGCAGCGTGCCGGCGAAGCATGGCGCGCCACCGTCAGCGGCCTGGTCGAGACGGATTTGTGTTCCGATGGCGACCCCGACCGGGCCGGCATCGACGCCGCCAAGCGCATCTGGCGCATGGGTGTGCCGCTTGCTGCAGTCCCGCGCACGCCAGATCCTGTCGCTGGCGACAACCAGTGGACCATGGCACGCAGCGCTTTGCGTCGCGGCACAGGCGAGCGCCTGCAACAGGTTCATCGGGCCGTCCGCCGAGCGCGCGGTGGCCGGGCGCATCGCGGCCGTCAGCACCACGGGTTTGCTGCGTGGTACCGTCAGATGCAGGAAGAAACCGGTTTCCTCCAGCGTGTCGGTGCCGTGCGTGATCACGACGCCGTCGACATCGGGTGATGCGAGCCGCTCGCGCAGCAGCGCGGCGAGCGCCAGCCAGTGCCTTGGCGTCATGTCTTTGCTGTCCAGCGCAAACGGCTGCTCGGCCGTGATGTGCCCGAGTGTCGAAGCTTCCGGCAGCGCGTGAAGCAGTGTCTCGGCGCTGAGCGCGCCCGCGCGGTAGCGCGAGGTATCAGTGGTGTCAGCCGCGCTTCCGGCGATCGTGCCGCCGGTGGCAATGAGAAGTAGCTTTGGCATGAGCTGCGTTTGGGCCTGAAGAAGGCACCAAGGATAACGCGGTCGCCGCGCTGGAAACGAAAAGGCCCGCGTGTGCGGGCCTTCTTGCATGAGCGACCGGCGCGATCAGTGCTGCAGGATCTTCGACAGGAAGTGTTGCGCGCGTTCCGAGTGCGGCTTGCCGAAGAAGTCGTCCTTCGCGGCGTCCTCGACGATCTGGCCGGCGTCCATGAAGATCACGCGGTGTGCGACTTTGCGTGCGAAGCCCATCTCGTGCGTGACGACCATCATCGTCATGCCTTCCTTGGCCAGCTCGACCATCACGTCGAGCACTTCGTTGATCATCTCCGGGTCGAGCGCCGACGTGGGTTCGTCGAAAAGCATGCAGATCGGGTCCATCGCCAGTGCGCGGGACATCAATCAACA
>JAJZLD010000259.1 GCA_021803785.1 Pseudomonadota bacterium
GCGGTGGTCATTGTTGCTTTTCTATGCACGCAGCCAGCGCGAGAAGCGATTTGTCAAATTCGCTGACTGCTGCAGATTCTTCGATGCGAGCCATTAAAGAAGCAAGGCACCCGAAGGTGCCTTGTTGCTGGGCCGATCGCGCTCAGCGCGCGAAGTGGCAAGCCACCGTATGCGTCGAGGACATGGCGACCGAGGGCGGATAGTCCTGCCGGCATGCGTCGCCGGCTTTCGGGCAGCGCGGGTGGAAATGACAGCCCTGCGGCGGGTTCGACGGCGATGGCAAATCACCCTTGAGCGGCGGCAGTGCACTTGCTTGCGCTTCACTCAGCTCCGCGCGCGGCACTGCCGCCAGCAGCGCCTGTGTGTAGGGGTGGCGCGGCGATTTGAGCACCTCTTCGGCGCTACCCTGCTCGACAATGCGGCCCAGATACATCACCGCCACTTCATGCGCGAGGTATTCGACGACGCCGATGTTGTGGGTGATGAAAAGGTACGCGAGGCCCAGTTCCGCCTGCAGTTCCAGCAGCAGATTCAGAATCTGCGCCTGCACCGACACATCCAGCGCCGAGGTCGGCTCGTCGCACACAATCAGCTGAGGCGACACCGCCAGCGCCCGGGCCACGGCGATACGCTGACGCTGGCCGCCGGAAAACTCGTGCGGGTAACGATCCGCCATCTCGGGCCGCAGACCAACCAGTCGCATGATTTCGAGGATGCGTTGCCGGCGTGCGTCGGCATCGCCACCGATACCCAGCGCATTCATCCCCTCGTCGATGATCTCGGCCACACGCAAACGCGGGTTCAGCGAGCCGAACGGGTCCTGGAACACCATCTGCATCTTCGATCGCAGCGTACGCAGCGCCTTGCCATCGAGCTCGCCGAGATCGACCCCGCCAAGCCGGGCACGACCGCCGGTGGGTTCGATCAAGCGAAGAATCGCCTTGCCGGCGGTGGTCTTGCCGCAACCCGATTCGCCAACCAGCGCCAATGTGCGACCGGCACGTAGCGTCAGGCTCACGCCGTCCACAGCCTTGACGTGGCCCACGGTGCGCTGAAGGACCCCTCGCTTGATCGGGAAGTGCACCTGCAATTGCTCGACCTCAAGCAACGTATCACCACTGCGCGTAACCGGCTTTGCGACCTGCTCTGCCGCACCCGAGCGCGCGGCCAGGCGCGCTGCCTCGACCGCATCGTAAAGGTGGCAGCGCACCCGCTGCCCCTCGCCCAAGTCGTGCCACGCAGGTGCTTCGCCCCGACAACGGTCCCAAGCGTGGGGGCAGCGTTCGGCGAAACGGCAGCCAATGAAATCGGTGGTGAGCGGCGGCACCGAGCCCGGAATCGTCGAAAGTTTGCCGGCTTGGCGATGCCCCTCCGGCAGCGCCTCAAAAAGCTTCACCGAATAGGGGTGCGCCGGCTTGGCGAAGAAACGCTCACGCGGCGCTTCCTCGATCAAGTGGCCGGCGTACATCACGCCGATGCGATGCGCCATCTTGGCGACCACACCCAGGTCGTGCGTGATCAGCATCATCGCCATGCGCTGCTCGCGTTGCAGCGTCGCCATCAGATCGAGTACCTGCGCCTGGATTGTTACATCAAGCGCGGTCGTCGGTTCGTCAGCGATCAGGAGCTTCGGCTTGCCAGCAAGCGCCATCGCAATCATCACGCGCTGCTTCATGCCGCCCGAGAACTGGAACGGATATTCTGTGAGTCGGCGTTCCGGATCGGGGATGCCGACCTGCTTCATCAACGCAACAGCCTCGGCGCGCGCCGCAGCGCCTTTCAGGCCGCGGTGGATCGCCAGCACCTCGCCCAATTGCTGGCCAACCGTCAGCACCGCATTGAGGCTGGTGCCCGGCTCCTGGAAGATCATTGCGAGATCGCCGCCACGCACCCGGCGCATCTGCGCCTCGGTCAGGCTGCACAGATCGCGCCCACCCATGCGCACCTCACCACCGGCAATGCGCCCCGCGGGCGGCAACAGGCGCATCAGCGAGAGTGCGGTCATCGACTTGCCGCAGCCGGATTCGCCGAGCAGCGCGAAGGTCTCACCGGCACGGATTTCGAATGACACGCGATCGAGCGCGCGCACGACGCCCCGCTCGCTATCGATGTGCATCGAAAGCTCGCGCAGCGCGAGTACGGTTTCAACGGGGGCCTGACTCAATTTGCGGCTCCCAGGCGAAGGCGGCGGCGCGACGGCAAAGCACGCGGGTCAAACGCCTCGCGCACAGCATCGGCAAACAGGTTGGCAGCGAGCACCAGACTCACCATGAAGACAAAGGCAGCGCTGATCGACCACCAGATCAGCGGATCGCGCGCGAGCTCGCCACGCGCCTTGTTGATCATCATGCCGAAGCTGATCGACGTCGGATCGACGCCGACACCGACGAAGGACAGTACCGCCTCGGCGAGCACCAGGCCGGAAAAATCCAGCACCAAGGTGATCAGCACGATGTGGAGGGCATTCGGCAGGATGTGGCGCAGCATGATGCGCAGGCTCGACACACCGAAGCAGCGCGCCGCCTGCACATAGTCTAGCTCGCGCAGCTTGAGGGTCTCGGCGCGGATCAGCCGACACAGCGTGGTCCAGGAAATCGCACCGATGATGGCGCACAGGGCTACCAGCTTTGCGTCGGCGCGCGATGCAGCGGTCGTGAACAACGCCCCGTTGCGTTCTATCAGCATCGTCATCATCAGCGATGCGGCGGCAATCAACAGCACATACGGGATCGAACTGATCACCGTGTAGATGTACTGGATCGTGTCGTCCACCCAGCCACGGTAGTAACCCGCGGCGAGCCCGAGGCCGATGCCAAGCGGCAGCACCACAAGCGTGGCCAGGGTACCGATCATCAGCGCGACGCGCATCGCCTTGAGTGTCTGGTAGAGCACATCGTTGCCGGTCGCATCGGTGCCGAACACATGGTAGTGGCCCGACAGCGTGCCAAGCACGCCCGCAAGAAGCAGCACGAACAGCAGCGCCCAGGCAAAGCCATCCCAAGCGATCTGAGTGCCGCCACGCAGCACTTCGCGTGCGGCCCGCGCCAGCGTCCAGCCATGCCCACGCGCAACGCCCCGCACGATCGGGAGCATAGCCAGCAGCCAAAGAAGGCCGCCGAGCGCGGCGCCGCATGCGGCACGCACAGCAATGTCGCCGGCGCGCTCCGCCGGATCCTTGAGGTGCGCGCCGCCGAACTTGAGCCGTGGGTAGTCGCGGTATTGCTTGCCGTCCGGCGCCTCGAGCATCTGCTTTTCGAAGAAGTGCATCGCGAATGGCGCGGAGTAGGTCTTCTCGCGGGTATCGCGCAGCGTTGAAAGCGCGACGTCCAACACCGACAGCACCTCGACCGAGTACTGCACCTTGGTCTGCGGCGCACCGGCCGGCTGGTCAAGCACGGGGCGGTAATGGAAGGAATCGAGCACGGTTACCAGCAGATAAGCCAGCAGGATCACCAACGCGGCCATCGCACTGCGGTTCGCGAACACGGTATGCCATGCGCGGCGCAGGTGCTCATGGCGAAACGCATAGGTGATGCCCGCCGCGAGCGCAGCAAGCAGAACCGCGAACAGCACGTCCGACCACAGGACAACAATCTGGAAATCGCTCATTGCAGTCGCACCCGCGGGTCAACCAGGGTGTAGGAAAGGTCGGTCAGGATCAGGCCCAGGATGTAGAGCAAAGCGCCAATGAACACCATGGCACGGACGATGGCGAAGTCCTGCATCAGGATCGCCTCGATCGTGAAGCTGCCCAGCCCCGGTATGCCAAAGAAGGACTCGCTAATCAGGCTGCCGAGGAACAGCGACGGAATCACCACCACGGTGCCGGTGAGAATCGGGATCATCGCGTTCTTCAACACATGGCGGAACAGCACTGCGCCCTCCGACAAGCCCTTGGCGCGTGCAGTGCGTACATAGTCCTTACCTATCTCCTCGAGAAATATCGCGCGGTACCAGCGCACATTGGAGCCAAGGCCCGCAATGACCCCCACCAACACGGGTAGAGCGAGGAAGCGGATTGAATCAAGCCCACCCTCGTAGCCCGAGATTGGCACCAGGTTCCAGGTCCGCGCGACGATGAACTGCCCCGCGATGATGTAGAACAGGCTGGAGATCGACATCAGTACGACGCAGGCGATCACGCCCGAGTAGTCGATCCATGTGCCGCGGAAGAACGCCAGCACCATCGCGGCGACGATCGCCACAAACAGCCCGGCGATGAACACCGGCAGCGCGAGCGCGAGCGACGGCCACATACGCGCAGACAGTTCATGGTTGATGTCGCGCCCGAGGTCACTCTTACCGAAATCAAGCAAGAACATGCGGGCGGATTTCTGCACGAAGATCGTGTCGGTAAACCGCGCCGAGCCCACCGCGTCCTGGTTGTAGAACAGCGGCTTGTTGTAGCCGTGATCTGCCTTCCAGCGGTCGATTGCCTCCTGCGTCACGCGTTTGGCGCCCAGTTGTGCGCGTGCCATGTCGTCAGGGCTGCTGACGATGAAGAACAAAGCAAATACGAGCAGATTGACGCCCAGCAAAGTGGGCAAGGCCCACAGCAGGCGCCGGATGAGGTAAGCAATCATTGGGCAGCCTCCGAGCGGGCCGTTTGGGCCTCGTAGCGGCGGTAGTGGCGCACGCCGAGCACAACGAGCGCAGCGATTGCCGCGAGCAACAGCGCCAAGGGCCACAACTGCGGACGATTCCACTGCGCCGACAATGCGTTGCGCTTCGCAACGTCGAGCGAGAGGTACTTGCGATTGGTGTGCAGCATGCGCACCGGCATCGAGTTCCGCAGCCAACTGTGCGAGAGCTCAAAGGCCTCGTTGTGCCAGCCGGCCAGCACCGGCGCATCGCGCCTCACCAGATCGACCATCTTGTCGATGATCGGCTGCCGGTCAGCAGTCACGTCCATGCCGAGTACAA
>JAJZLD010000260.1 GCA_021803785.1 Pseudomonadota bacterium
TGGTCGGCGCTCCGGGCTACGCCCCGCGCGCCGACCACGGCAACCCGGAATCAACCGAATACCTGATCAATCCTTTTGCACAACTTGACGCACACAAACGCCGAACCTCAACGCCCCCGCCGGCGGAACACAGCGCCGCTTATCGACCTATAGAGCGATTTTTAGATCCGCGCCCTGCACCTGACGGATGTCAAAAACGCTGAACTCAGCGCAACCGAGAGCAAGTCGGACACATAAAGTACAAGGAAACTGCTTGCGATGACGACGCACGCGGTGTCATACCCCTGACGACAAAACCAAGGAATCAAGCGAAATGGAACGTCCGATCGTTGAGAAGTCCGCAACCAGCGGATTGCGCAAATTCTCGCTGCTGAAGGAAGACCCGGGCCGCTACCTGATGCGCGCGGTGCTGGCGGGCATGTACCTATCCATCGTTGTACTGGTGTATTGGTCGCTGCTCAACAATATGCACGACACGCCGTTCGGCAAGGTGCTCGCGAGCCTCTTCTTCGGCGTCGGCCTGTCGGTGATCGTGTTCACCAACTCCGAGCTGTTCACCAGCAACAACATGTACCTCGCGGTCTCGTCAGCCGAAGGGAAGACGACCTGGTTGCAGACCGTTGCCGTGTGGGCGGTCTGCTACCTGGGCAACCTGATCGGGGCCATCGTGCTCACGACGCTGCTCTATTTTGCTGGCGTGCTCGACTCGCTGCCGCCTGAACATGCGCTAAACGTGGGCGCGGTGCATAAGGCCGAGCAGACTGCGCAAGTGATCTTCTTCAAGGGCATCCTGGCGAACTGGGTAGTCTGCCTTGCGGTGTGGGTCGCTCTGCATTTGAAGGAAGACCTTGCGAAGATCGTGGCGATAATCCTCGTCGTGTTCATCTTCCTCTACCTTGGCTTCGAGCACTCGATCGCCAACATGGGCACGTTCTCGATGGCGCTGGCAAGCCACGGCGGCCTGACCTTCGGGCAGGCAGTGTTCAACCTGATCTTCAGCACACTCGGCAACGTGGTGGGTGGCGCGGTATTCGTCGGCCTGGTTTACCGCTACCTCAGCCCGGAAGCGATGGATCAGGCGGAAGCCGCCGAAGCCGCACGCCAACTGACCCCGCAGCGCAAGGCCCCGAACGCTGCCGCACACTGAGGCATCAGGCCTGCGGCGTCGCCAGCCGGCGCCGCAGGAAACGCATCAAGGCGCCCAGCACCGGTAGCTGGGCGTACAACTCCTCGGCCGCATCCCAGTAGTCGCGGTGCATCGTGACCAGCCCCTGCGCATCGAAGCGCAGGTGGCTCGCACCGCGAATCACGCGCTCCGCGGACTCGCCTCGGAAGCGCAGGCGGAACTCCCAAGTCAGCATCGCTGCACCCTCCGCCGGAAATTTTCCCGTCACGATGAAACGCGGCACATCCACCTGCTCGAACATATGCCGGAACACGCGAGCAATTGCCGCGCGTCCGACCACCTCGTTGAACGGGTCCTTGAAGCTCGCATCTGTGGCATAGCGCGCGGCGAGCGCGTCCAGGCTGTCCAGCGTCAGCCTCTCGTAGGCGTCAACCAGCGCGTCGAGCGCCGACTGGGTGCTCATGCGCCAGTTGCGCGCCGTACCGCACGCAGGTAGAGGCCTTCAGGGAGCAAGCGCAGGAACTTGAGCAGCAGGGTGAACCTGCGCGGGAAGTGAATCTCGAAGCGGCCTCGGGCGATGCCGCGCAGGATCGCATCGGCCGCCTCGGCCGCAGTGATCAGTGCGGGCATGCGGAACTTGTTCTGCGCGGTGAGCGGTGTCTCGACGAATCCCGGATTCACGAGAAAGACGCTCACACCGCGCGGCGCGAGGTCCATGTACAGCGACTCGGCGAAGTTGATCACGCCGGCCTTCGATGCTCCATAGGCCAGCGCCTTGGGCAAGCCGCGGTAGCCGGCGACACTGCCAACAATGACGATAGCGCCTTCGCCCTGTTGCAGCAGTTGCGGCGCGATGGCCGCAACGCCGTTGATGACGCCCATCAAGTTGATCTCGATCGTCGTGCGTGCGCCTTCGACAGTGAGATCCCACGCATTCATCGGCGTATAGGTGCCAGCATTGAAGACGACCACGTCGATGCCCCCCCACAGGTCGAGCAGCTGCAGCACCGCAGGCAGCAAGGTGGCATGTTCGGCCACATCGAGTGGTATCGCGATGCTGCCGGGGAAACGAGCGGCGAAGACGCGCAAGCGCTCGGCGCGCCGGGCCGACAGCGCTAGATGAGCGCCCTGCTCCGCAAGCGATTCCGCAAGGGCTGCACCGATGCCCGTCGAAGCACCGACGATCCACACACGCTTGCCGCGCCAGTCACGAATCGGCTGATTCATCGCCATGGGTACCTGCTAACGCTTGCGAAAGCTCAGCGTCACCTGCCCGAGCTCGACACCGAACTTGGTCATGAACGACCGGTTCAGCATCGTCTTGTCATCCATCAGGAACATCCAGTCGTCGAAGGCGACGTGATAGACGCTGCCGTCCACCGGCAAGGCCATCGTATAGCGCCAGCGAAGGGCGTTGCCCTGCGCCTCACCGATCGCCTCACCCACCACATCGTCAGCACGGCCAGTGTATCGGCCGTCCGCCAGCTTTGTCACGGTCCACACGCGGCGTTGTGTGCTGCCATCCGAGTATTCGAAGTGTTCGTCAAGCGTACCGACGTCGCCGCGCCACTGCGCGGCTATCGTCACCTTAAAGCGCTTCACCACCTTGCCGGAACGGTCCTGGAACACACCCCACGCGTCGACGGTACCGTCGAAGTAGTGCGCCAGATCGAGCTGCGGTTTCTCGTTGCGGTAGTCCGCGATATCGACGCTGGAACAGCCGCCAAGCACCAGCGCCGTCATGGCCGCGATCAGCCAAGTCTTCATCAGGAAACTCCTTCAGGTTCCACATGCTTTCGAAGCCGCCACAACAGCGCAGCGGCGGCGCACTTCAGCGCGATCGGCAACACGGCATACACCGCGGCCAGCGCGAGCAAGGCACCCGCGTCGCGTGCCCCTGGGCGGTAGCGCAGCCAATCGAGCAGGGGCAGTGCGACGCCCGCAGCGAGCGCGAGATTGAGCTTGGTGACGAGATTCCACCAGCCGAAGTAGATGCCACCCGCCGCGGCGCGCGCCGGGCGTGCCAGCAGATCGGCCAGCAGCGCAGGCGGAAACGTGATGTCCGCACCCAGCGCGATGCCGGACATCACGCAGATCACGAGGAAGGCGATCACATCGCCCTCACCCAACGTCACCGCCCAGCCGAACGCCAGTACCGCGAGCAACATCGACGCAAACCAGGCTGGCACCTTGCCAATGCGCGTAGCGAAGCGCACCCAGAACGGCAGGATCAGCGCGCCGCTGACAAAGTAGGTGGCGAGGAACAGACCCGACAAGCGCTCGCGCGCCAGCACGTCCGCCACAAAGAACAGGAACAGCGTTGCCGGAATCGCCGCCGCGATACCGTTGAGGGCGAAAATCGCCATCAGTGCGCGCACCGGTCGGTCCCGCAACGGCGCAATCGCCTGCTCAAAGCGGCCGACGGTGCTGGGCGCATGCAGTTGCGCGCGCGGCAAGGGTGCGAAGCGTGCGCTGAGCAACACAGCGACGCCAAGAAGCGGAATGAACACCCACAGAAGCCGCACGAGCCCCTGCGCCTGATCTGGCGCCAGCAGTTCGGGCAGTGCCGACGCCAGCACCACACCCAGCAGGGCACAGCCTTCGCGTGCAGCGGTCAAGCGCGTGCGCTCGCCAGCATCGCAGCCAGCCTCTGCCCCCCAGGCCGCGTAATTCACGCTGGCCAGCGAGTAGCCGGCGTACGCCACCACGAGCATCGCGGCGAGCCAGGTCAAACCTGCCCCAGAAGGCGGTCGCAGCAAACCGACCATGCCCAGCGCCAGCATCGGCAGCGCCAGCAAGGTGAGCCCGCGCCGCGCCTGCAGGCGATCGCTCCAAAGCCCCAGCAGCGGATCTGCCACCGCATCGCCCAGCCGCGCCGCCAGCAGCACCACCCCGACCGCGCCGAGCGACAGGCCAAGCGTGTCCGCGTAGAGCTTCGGCACATGCACATACATCGGCAATGCCGCAAAGGCCAGCGGCACCGCCAGCGCGCCGTACGCCAACAGACGTGCGAGCGAGGCCGGCACGTCTGCCGCAACGCGCGCGACGCCAAGCGTCATGACGCGCTACCAAGCAAGCGTGAGCGCAACTCCGGCGCGCGGGTGCGCGGGTCGAGCCAGATGCCGAAGAAGGCCCGCGCAAAGGCCGGATCACGCACCTCGCCGGTGAGCTGGCCGCGGTGGTAGAAGGCCGCGCCGCGGTCCGGCCAGTGCACGCCGACGATCACATCGCCCTTGCGCACATCGGGAAACACGCGCGCCAGTTCGGCACGCCAGCGCTCCAATGTCGCCTCGTCACGCATCCCCAGTCGGCGCATTTCTTCCACGCTGGTATCAACCAGGCGTTCGGCGGAAAAGTCGCGCGCGTAGGTCAGCGACAGCGCGTAAGGCGAGGCGCCTCGGAAGCTGGGCCCCGCAGCCCATAGCTGCGCGTCGTAAAGGCGCAGGCCGAACCAGGTCATCTCTCCGGCGCCAAGCGGCCGCCACTCGCTCGTCTGGCTACGCAGCGCCTCGGGCAAGGCGCGCGCGCCTTCGTTGGCCGCGAGCGGCAAGCCCAGGCTCACAGCCAGCAGGATCAGGAAGCTGCGGATGGCGCGCATGATCCGCTCACGCCGGTGCGGCGGCGAAGGTGTAGTGGTGCACATCGGTGGAGCCCGCGCGGAAGCCCGCCTCGCAGTAGGCGAGGTAGAACTGCCACAGGCGCATGAAGCGCTCGTCGAAGCCCTGCGCCGCAACCTGTTCGCGCACCGCGTTGAAACGCTCATGCCAGATTGCTCGGCGTGCTCGCTCCCCACTA
>JAJZLD010000261.1 GCA_021803785.1 Pseudomonadota bacterium
TGGCTGCGCGCGAGTCGTTCCCCGTGTGAGGCCGAACAGGCTGCCGCGCGCGAACGGATCCCAGTACGGAGAGCCAAGCCCGGCGAAAGCCGGCACGAAGCAGACACCATCGGAATCCGGCACCGATCGCGCAAGCGCCTCTACCTCGGCCGCACTGCGGATGATGCCGAGCCCGTCGCGCAGCCACTGGACGACTGCACCACCGACGAACACGCTGCCTTCGATCGCGAACACCGGCGTCGCGTCGGCTTGGGCCGCGGCGGTCGTCAGCAGCCCAATGCGCGAGGGCGTCGCCTCTTCGCCGGTGTGCATCAACATGAAACAACCGGTGCCGTAGGTGTTCTTGACCATGCCCGGGGCAACACACCCTTGGCCGAACAGGGCGGCTTGCTGATCGCCGGCCACACCGCCGATGCGCACGGGCGCCCCCAACCGATCGGGGAGTGTTTCGCCAAAATCGGCCACAGAAGGCCGAGCCTCCGGCAACAGCTCGCGCGGCACGTTCAGGTGCGCCAGCAACTCATCGTCCCAGCAATGGTCGCGGATGTTGTAAATCAGCGTGCGCGACGCGTTGCTGACATCCGTCGCATGCACTCGCCCGCCGGTGAGCCGCCAGATCAGCCAGGTATCGACGGTGCCGAAAGCCAGTTCGCCGCGCGCTGCACGCTCCCGCGCGCCGGGCACCACATCGAGTATCCACGCGATCTTGGTGCCCGAAAAATAGGGATCGAGCAAGAGCCCGGTCCGCTCACGGAACATCTCGGTCAGCCCGGCATCCCGGAGCGCCGCACAGTGGGCGGCGGTACGGCGGTCCTGCCACACGATCGCGGGATGAATCGCGCGACCGCTCTGGCGTTCCCATACCAAGGTCGTCTCACGCTGGTTCGTGATGCCCATGGCGGCCAAGTCGCGCGCGCCGATGCCGGCCTTCGCCAAGGCCTGCCGTGCGGTATCGAGCTGACTTTGCCAGATTGCCTCCGGATCGTGCTCGACCCAGCCGGGTTGCGGATAGCGCTGAGGGAACTCCTGCTGCGCCATCGCGATGATGGCGCCGCCCTCGTCAAAGATGATCGACCGGGAACTGGTCGTCCCCTGATCCAGCGCCATCAGATACGCCATGCGTTCGCCTCCCCCCAAGGATCCGTGATCGTACGCGGCCGCGCAGCTGGTCGCCCAGCCCGGCACGGTGTCGACCGATCCAGCGCTGCAACGCACCGACATCCTCATCCGCCCGGCCGAGCCCGAGCTTGGTGCGCCGCCACAGGATATCCTCCGCCGTGCGGGCGAATTCCGCCCGCATGATGTAACGTGCGTCGCTCCCGAACAAGCCGGCGCAGGTCCTCCCGGCGGGCCGTTGTCCCTCGTCATGGGGCATCACGAACCGCATCGGGCCGATGATTTGGGGCGCCGCTCGCAACAGCACCTCGCGTTCCTGCAGCGCCTTTCGACCGAGGTCGAACTCACCGTATTCGAGGTATCAAAGCCTGCCATGAATCAGCTTTGTGCTGGCGCTTGATGTGTGTGACGCGAGATCATCCTGCTCACACAACATCACTAACAAGCCTCGCCCGCGATGCCGGCGCCGTTGATGCCGCCACCCACCACAACCGGGTCGTAAGCCGCCAAGTGACCGCCCTCGCGAGTGATATGCTGAGCTGCAGCGCCTGGCGCCGGCACGGCCGACACGCACCGCTAACGCGAGGCTACGCGGCATACACAAGCCAATGGCGAATTTCGTTGTTTACCGCGACTGGATTGGCATTTTCACAACAGTCGCGCTTGCGCGCGCCATCAATATGGCCGCCCTGATTGTTGTGTCACAGCCCCCTCGGTAGAGTCGCCAGCACACCTCGGCAAAGCCGGGGCTCACGCCACGCAGCAAACCGGTGCCGACCCCGAACACACCCATTATTTCCGAACTCGCAAGCCGTCTGGCCGGCAACGAGCCGATCGCCCTGTTCGAGAACAACCTCGACGCCGATGGGCTGGCGCGCGTGTTCTCGCAGCCCGCAGGCATGGTGCTGGCGTGGGATGGCCC
Organism: Pseudomonadota bacterium; assembly: GCA_021803785.1. GTDB lineage: Bacteria > Pseudomonadota > Gammaproteobacteria > Burkholderiales > Rhodocyclaceae > Niveibacterium. The sequence continues at coordinate 2,039 of JAJZLD010000261.1, forward strand.
CACGGTGGCTAGCGCGCTCGCCGCAATCGAAGCGGCAAACAAGGCTGGCGAATGGATCACGCTCGCAGCCGACTACGAACTGGGCTACGCGCTGGAGCCAAGCCTTGCAGCGCGCCTTCCGCAAACAGGGCGCCCACTGCTGCAGGCGTGGCGTTGGCTACGTTGCGATGTAATTGATCGACCCACGACCGACGCTCTCTTTGCAGACGCTTTGGCGCGTCTGAAAGATGACGAAGCCCAGGCGGGCTTGGGCGAGATCGAGTTCGGCCTGGACGAGCGTGCTTACCGGGCTGCGCTTGAGCGAATCCGGCATCTGATCGGCCTGGGTGACTGCTACCAGGTGAATTTCACATTTCCCGTCCGTGCGCGAAGCTACGGCCATCCGCTGGCGCTCTACAACCGCCTGCGCACCGCCCAACCGGTGCGGCATGGCGGCTACCTGCGTCACGCCGAAGGCGCGATCCTGTCACGCTCACCGGAATTGTTCGTCGCGCGGGAGGGCAAGCGCCTTATCACGCGGCCGATGAAAGGCACGGCGCCGCTCGGGCAGGCGCACGCCCTTGCCGAGTCCGACAAGGATCGCGCCGAGAACCTGATGATCGTCGACCTGCTTCGCAACGACCTTGGCCGCCTGGCGCCCAAGGGCGGCGTTCGGGTTGAGCGCCTGTTCGAGATCGAAGACTACGCGACGCTCCACCAGATGACCTCGACCGTCGTCGCAGCCCCCGTGAGTGCCGGGCTCGGCGAGGTATTCAGCGCCCTCTACCCGTGTGGCTCGGTAACCGGTGCGCCCAAGATCCGCGCGATGGAAATCATCCGCGAATTGGAAGCCGCACCGCGCGGCCTTTATTGCGGGGCGCTGGGCTGGCTGGCGCCGGATCGCAGCTTTAGCCTCAACGTTCCGATCCGCACCATGGAGCTCAACCAGCACGGTGACGCACACATGGGCATTGGCAGCGGCATCGTCGCCGATTCAGACGCCGCCGCAGAATGGGCGGAATGCCACGTCAAGGCTCGTTTTGCGACGCAACTCAAACCCAAGTTTGCCTTGTTCGAGACCTTGCGCTGTTACGGCGGCAAACGCCCCTTCCCGCTTCTCGAACACCATCTCGCCCGCCTCGGGCGCTCCGCGTCGGCACTCGGCTTTTTGTTTGACGCCGGCAGCGCGCGCGCACTGCTGGCACGCACGGCCGCCGACCTGTCCGACAAGGGCCCGCACCGTGTGCGGCTCGCACTTTCCGCAGACGGCGCGCTGGCGATTACCCATGCCCGGCTTGATCCCCTGCCAGCGAATCCGACGGTGAGCCTAGCCCCCGAGCGACTGCGCGCGGATGACTACCTCCTCCGCCACAAGACGACCCGTCGCACGCGCTACGACAGCGCCCTACAACAAGCCATTGCCGACGGGCACTTTGACACGCTGTTCTTCAATGAAGCCGGCGAACTGTGCGAAGGCGCCCGCAGTAACGTCTTCCTGAAGATCGGCGGGCAATTGCTAACGCCCCCCATTGCCTGCGGGCTTTTACCTGGCGTGATGCGACAGACCCTGCTGGAGGCCGGCCAGGCCGCAGAGGCACGCCTCTACCGCCGCGATCTGATGCGCGCCGAGGCGATTTACGTCAGCAACGCATTGCGCGGACTACTCGCTGTAAGCCTCGTCGAATGAGCGCCTGATGTGGCTTTCAGCCAACACGCCGCTACCCTCTGGCTTGACAAGCCGAAAAACATCGGGCTAAGCACCCACCGAAGGCCTATAATTCTGGCCTTCTTGAATTCGCGCGGCGAATTCGCAGGGCGTCCTGCTGCCGCGCTTGATGGGTACCTATGTCGTTTTCCGAACTCGGTCTGATTCCCGAATTGCTGCGCGCCGTTGAAGAAGCGGGCTACAGTGAGCCAACACCAATCCAGCGTCAGGCGATCCCCGTTGTGCTCGAGGGTCGCGACGTCATGGGCGGCGCTCAGACCGGCACAGGCAAGACAGCGGGCTTCACGCTGCCCTTGCTTCACAAGCTCTCGCGCTGGGCCAATACCAGCGCGTCGCCGGCCCGCCACCCGGTACGGGCGCTGATTCTTGCGCCAACCCGCGAACTGGCGATGCAGGTGCACGAATCAGTACAAACCTACGCGAAATACCTCCCGCTCCGGGCCGCCTGCATCTACGGTGGCGTGGACATCAAACCGCAGCTCGATGAGCTGCGCCGCGGCGTGGAAATCGTGGTAGCAACGCCGGGCCGGCTGCTCGACCACGTCGAGCAACGCAGCATTTCGCTCGGCCAGGTCGAATTCGTCGTGCTCGACGAAGCCGACCGCATGCTGGACATGGGCTTCATCCCGGACATCCGCCGCATCCTGGCGCTGCTTCCGTCGCAACGTCAGAGCCTGCTGTTCTCGGCCACCTTCTCGGACGAGATCAAGAAACTCGCCGACTCGATGCTCAAGAGCCCGCAGTTGATTGAAGTCGCTCGCCGCAACATGGTCAGCGAGACGATCACGCACCGCGTGCACCCGGTTCCGAGCGCCATTAAGCGGGATCTGCTGACGTGGCTGCTGCTTGAGGATGTGACGGCGCCACAGGTGCTGGTGTTCTGCAGCACGAAGCTCGCGTGCGCCCGACTGGCTCGCCACTTGCAAAAAGAAGGCATCGCGGCCGATGCGATCCACGGCGACAAGAACCAGCAACAGCGAACCGAAGCGCTCGAAGGCTTCAAGAGCGGCGCGATCCGCGTACTGGTAGCCACCGACGTTGCAGCGCGGGGGCTCGATATCGATGACCTGCCCTGCGTCATCAACTACGAGCTGCCGCCCACCGCTGAAGACTACATCCACCGGATTGGTCGAACCGGCCGTGCGGGCAAGCAAGGCAATGCGATCTTGCGC
>JAJZLD010000013.1 GCA_021803785.1 Pseudomonadota bacterium
CCTCGGGCCGCAGGTCAGTCGCGCCGCATTGCTCGCGCAGCCACATGGCAAGGGCCTGATCGAAATCGTCGCCACCAAGTGCCGCATCGCCGCTCGTGGCAAGCACCTCAAACACGCCGCGCGAGAGTTTCAACACCGAGAAATCGAAGGTTCCCCCACCGAGATCGAAAACGGCATAGGTGCCCTCGGTTTCGTTGTCGAGACCGTAGGCGATCGCTGCAGCGGTAGGTTCGTTCAGCAGCCGAAGTACATTCAGGCCAGCCAGCCGCGCCGCATCCTTGGTTGCTTGCCGCTGGGCGTCGTCAAAATAGGCCGGAACCGTAATTACCGCACCGACCAGCTCGCCACCGAGGTGGCGCTCGGCGCGCCGACGCAAGACTTTCAGAATCTCTGCGGAAACTTCAACCGGGCTCTTTACGCCCGCCACGGTGTTGATGCGAACCATGCCTTCGGCATCAACGAAATCATACTGTTTGCTCGCACCAGCTTCGAGGTCAGCCAGCCCCCGGCCCATGAAGCGCTTGACCGAGACGATCGTGTTCTGCGAATCCGTAGCCTGGTGCTCGGCAGCCTCTTTGCCAACTTGCACACGGCCGTCAGCCAAGTAGCGAACGATGGACGGCAATAGGATGCCGCACTCCTCGCCGGGCAAACATTCCGGCAGGCTATGGCGCACTGTAGCCACGAGCGAATGAGTAGTACCAAGATCAATGCCGACCGCGAGCCGACGCTCGTGCGGGGCAGCAGACTGGCCAGGTTCGGCGAGTTGAAGAAGTGCCATCAGTTTTCCAGGGTTTCGAGAGCGCTGCCGATTTCGTCCTGCAGTCGCTCGAGGAACATCAATTGGCGCACGCGCGCCGTAGCCGCGACCAAATCACCGCGCACATCGAAATCGTCCGCCAAGGACTGCTCCATTGCCCGCGCTTCGCGCCGCAATTCACGCAGTAGATTGTTTAGCGTTGCCACGTCGCCGTCCTGTTCGGCCTCTTCAACCGCCTCGCGCAACAGCATCTGGCGCATCAGGAAATCGGGTGGCATTGCCGTGTTTGACTCAATCTGCGGATCGATGCCAGCCAGATGCAGCAAGTAGCGCGCACGCGGCACCGGGCGGCGAAGAATGCGGTAGCCCTCGTTGGCGTGCGAGGCCCACTGCATCGCTACACGACGCTCGTTTTCAGCTAGGTGCGCATAGCGATCCGGGTGGATCTTCGCCTGCACATCGAGGTAGGCAGATTCCAGCACCGACGGATCGACCGTGAAGCGGCGCGGCAAACCGAACAAAGAGAAATAGTCGCCTAGAGCGTCGGAAAAGTTCATCGGATTCAGTAATGACAACGCCGCCGTGCGCATCGGTGCGCCGCGGCGGCGTCGCGCCGATCAGGCAAGGCCTGGTTCAGACGTTAAAACTCTCGCCGCAACCGCACTGGTCCTTGACGTTGGGGTTGTTGAACTTGAACCCCTCGTTCAGTCCCTCGCGAACGAAATCCAACTCGGTACCATCGATGTACGGCAGGCTTTTCGGATCTACGAAAACCTTCACGCCATGGCTTTCGAACACGAAATCGGCCTCATCGGCCTGATCCGCGTATTCGAGCTTGTAGGCCATGCCAGAACAGCCGGAGGTTTTCACCCCAAGCCGCACACCGACCCCCTTGCCACGCCGGGCAAGAAAGTTGGCGACATGTTTTGCAGCGCTTTCAGACAACGTGACAGCCATGATTTCCTCAGTCGGCCTTGGGCGACGCCTCCGCATGCTTCTGACGGTAGTCTTCTACAGCCGCCTTGATCGCATCTTCAGCAAGAATCGAGCAATGGATTTTAACCGGCGGAAGCGCCAGTTCCTCAGCAATCAGCGTGTTGCGGATATCAAGTGCCTGGTCGAGCGTCTTTCCCTTGACCCATTCGGTAACCAGTGACGAGGACGCGATCGCCGAGCCACAGCCGTAGGTCTTGAACTTTGCATCTTCGATCACACCGGTTTCCGGGTTGACCTTGATCTGGAGCTTCATCACGTCGCCGCAGGCCGGCGCGCCAACCATACCGGTACCGATGCCGGCTTCGCTCTTGCCAAACGAGCCAACATTGCGCGGATGCTCGTAATGATCCAAAACTTTTTCGCTATAGGCCATCTTCGTACTCCTCAGTGTTCGTCAGTGCGCGGCCCATTGGACCGTGTTGAGATCAATGCCTTCCTGAACCATTTCCCACAGAGGTGACAGCTCACGGAGCTTGCCGATCTTCTTGTGCAGCAGATCGATCGTGTAGTCGATCTCCTCCTCGGTCGTAAAACGGCCGATGGTAAACCGGATCGAGCTATGCGCCAGCTCGTCATTGCGCCCCAGCGCGCGCAGCACGTACGAGGGCTCCAGCGACGCCGAGGTGCAGGCCGAGCCCGACGAAACCGCGAGGTCCTTGACCGCCATGATCATCGATTCACCTTCGACGTAAGCAAAGCTGATGTTCAGGTTGTGCGGCACACGCTGAACCATGTCACCGTTGATGTAGGTCGCCTCGATACCCGACAGGCCTTTTAGCAATCGATCGCGTAGCTTGGCGATGCGGGCGTTGTCCGCTGCCATGTCTTCGCGTGCAATACGGAATGCTTCACCCATACCTGCGATCTGGTGCGTAGCCAATGTGCCGGAACGCAAACCACGCTCATGACCACCACCGTGCATCTGCGCTTCAAGGCGAACACGCGGTTTGCGACGCACGTACAGCGCGCCGATACCCTTCGGGCCGTATGTCTTGTGCGCTGAGAACGACATCAGGTCAACCTTCAGATCTTCAAGGTCTATCTCCACCTTGCCGGTCGCCTGCGCGGCATCCACATGGAAGACGATTCCGCGCTCGCGGCAGATCTCGCCAATCTCGGCGATCGGCTGCACAACGCCGATCTCGTTATTCACGAACATCACCGAAACCACGATCGTGTCCGGGCGAATCGCCGCCTTGAAGTGCTCCAGGTCGATCAAACCGTTGTCCTGCACATCGAGGTAGGTCACCTCGAAGCCCTGACGCTCAAGCTCACGGGTGGTGTCGAGCACCGCCTTGTGTTCCGTTTTGACTGTGATTAGGTGCTTTCCCTTACCCGCGTAGAAGTGCGCAGCGCCCTTTATCGCCAGGTTGTTCGACTCGGTCGCGCCAGATGTCCAGATGATTTCCTTCGGATCGGCGTTAACCAGTGCTGCCACCTGTTCGCGCGCTTCTTCCACCGCACGTTCGGCCTCCCAGCCAAAGGCGTGCGAGCGGCTCGCCGGATTACCGAAATGCTCCGTCAGGTACGGAATCATCTTGGCCGCCACGCGCGGATCCACCGGCGTCGTCGCAGAGTAATCAAGGTAGATCGGAAATTTCAGCATTGCATCCACTCCAAGCGGGCCGAACCCGCATCACTCATATACTCAGACCGCCACGGCGGAGAGCGTTCTTAAGCCTTGCAGCGTTTCGCCCAACGTTTTCACGAATCGGGCCAGCGCCTCATCCTGCGTGTCGCGCCCGAGACTCACCCGGATTGCGCCACGCGCCACTTCATCCTCTACCCCCATCGCCAGCAGCGTTGCAGACGGCCGCGGGTCTGCACTGGAGCAGGCCGACCCGCTCGCAACCGCAAAACCCGCACGATCCAGTTTCGCCACAAGCGTCTCGCCATCGACATGGTCGAACGCGAAAAACACCGTGTTCGGAAGGCGCGCAGCGCCAGCACCAAAGACCCGCGCCCCTAGGCGCAGAAGCGACGCTTCAAGTGCGTCGCGCTGTCGTGCAGCACGCGACGTCCATTCGTTCAACTCTGCCACAGCGAGTTCCGCTGCCGCACCAAAGCCGACAATCGCCGCGACGTTCTCGGTACCGGAACGCAAGCCACGCTCCTGGCCACCGCCGGCAACCAGCGGCGCAAGCTCAACGCGCTTGTCCAGCACCAAAGCGCCGGCCCCAAGCGGGCCGTGGATCTTGTGCGACGAGATCGTCATTGCGCTCACAGCCAGCGACCTGAATGAAATCGGCATTTTGCCTAGCGCCTGCACCGCATCGGTATGAAAGAGCGCGCCAGCAGCGCGAGCCTCCGCTGCAAGCCTGTCAATTTCCTGCAAGACGCCGGTCTCATTGTTCGCCGCCATCACCGAAACGAGTCTCGGCGATTGCTTCATCAGCTCGGCAAACACGTCCGTACGAATCCGACCCGAGCCGTCGATCAGCGCTGTCTCGCGGCACCAGCCCGAACGCTCAAGCTGTCGCGCGGGCTCACGAACGCACGGGTGCTCCGAAGCGCCAACCACGATCAGCCCGGGCTTCATCCGCGCGGCTGCGCCTTTGATAAAGAGGTTATTTGCCTCGGAACCACTGGAGGTAAAGACCACTTCGGTCGGATGCGCGCCAACTGCAGCGGCAACCTGCTCACGCGCACGATCGACCGCCGCCCTCGCCTGCCGACCGTACTCGTGCCGGCTCGACGGGTTGCCGAAGCGCGCATCGAGGTAAGGCAACATCGCCTCACGCACGCGCGGATCGAGCGGCGTGGTGGCGTTGTGATCGAGGTAGGTCGGAGCGAACATGGCAGCGATCAGACCGAGGCAATCGCCTCCGCGTTGTGGCTTTGCTTGCCCTTGGCAATACAGGCGCGCTCATCATGCAAGACCTGCTGCCCTTCGGTTCGCGCGCGCTGCTGGGAAACCAGCGTCCCCAGCGTAACCGAGTGCAGATACTCGTACATGCGCTTGTTCAGATTCGTCCAGAGGTCGTGCGTCATGCAGCGGTGCTCGTCCTGGCAATTCTCCTTACCACCGCACTGCGTTGCATCAAGCGGCTCATCAACAGCGAAGATGATGTCCGCGACCGTAATCTCGGGTGCTGGCCGGGCCAAACAGTAGCCACCGCCGGGCCCGCGAACGCTGGCCACAAGGTTATGACGGCGAAGCTTGCCGAAGAGCTGCTCAAGATAGGAAAGTGAGATGCGCTGACGCTCACTAATCCCTGACAAAGTCACCGGGCCATCGCCCTCGCGCAGCGCGAGGTCGATCATCGCGGTCACGGCAAAACGTCCCTTGGTTGTCAGTCTCATCGTTCATTCCCGCACCAGTCTGCCCCTGCTCACATCAGCGGGACACGACCTCAATAGTTGATCGATTTACTCAAGAATACAATTCCCGATCAAATCAGTCAACATTAGCGCGTAGCGGGAGCCTTAATCGACCATCTTCGAGAGTTGGTTCGGATCGAAATGATCGCAGGCAGCAACATCGGCATCCACGTCGATGCCCGCCGCCTTGAGCCGCGCTATCAGCACCTCGAAGCGTCGATCGGTCTCAACCGCATGATCGAGCAGACCGTGCATCGCCTTGGATACCGGGTCGTCCATGTTCTGCGTCACCCCGTAAGCAGAGAAGCCCATCTCCATGGCTTTCTCTTCTCGCGCCTGGTCGCGCGCCGACTCGATAATCCGCGCCGGGTTACCTACCGCCGTAGCCCCAGCCGGAACGGGCTTCACCACAACCGCGTTCGAACCGACCTTGGCGCCAGCCCCGACCGTAAAGCCGCCCAGCACCTTCGCGCCCGCACCGATCACGACGCCCGCTTCAAGCGTCGGGTGACGTTTCGTACCGCGGTAGAGCGAGGTACCACCAAGCGTGACGCCCTGATAAATCGTACAGTCATCGCCAATATCAGCCGTTTCTCCGATCACAACACCCATGCCGTGATCGATAAACACGCGCCGCCCAATCCGCGCCCCAGGATGGATCTCGATCCCGGTGAGCCAACGCGAAATCTGCGACACAAACCGCGCAGCCCAGTGAAACTTTCGCCGCCAGAGTGCGTTCGCAACCCGGTGATAGATCAGCGCATGCACACCCGGGTAACAGGTGAGCACCTCCCAGCGCGAGCGGGCGGCGGGGTCGCGTTCGAGAACGCTGGCGATGTCTTCACGCAATCGCGCAAACATGGGACTTCCTATCTGGTTTCAATAAGAAATACGGCTCGCGGTGAAATGCTAGAAATCCCGAGTATTCCGGTCAAATTTAGACTCAAAACTCGCCAGCATGCCGCGGAGGATCGCGACCTCCTCCCGCTCGACGGCTGCACGGCCAAAGAGCCGACGAAGACGGGGAATCAAACGGCGCGGCTTTTCGGGGTCCAGAAAGCCGGACGCAATCATTGCGCGTTCCAAATGTGCGATCAGTCGCTCAACATCCTCATGCGGCGCCACCTCACCCAAGGCCTGCGGCAGCGGCGCCAACTGGCCCTCAAACGCAGTTCGCCGCAACTCGTACGCGATTACCTGGACTGCGGCCCCAAGGTTCAGCGACGCGTATTCCGGATTGGCGGGAATGGTGACCGCACGCTGGCAAAGCATCACTTCTTCGTTCGACAGCCCGAAAGTTTCATTGCCGAACACAATCGCCACATCACCTTGCTCCGCAAACGACAGCAACTCGCCGGAAGCCTCACTCGCCCACCGTGGCGCAGCGCACATTTCGCGGACCCGAGAGGTGAATGCTGCAGCCATCACCGTACCAGCCAGCGCCTCTTCCAAACTATCGACGACACGCGCATTTTCAAGCACGTCGCCCGCACCGGACGCGCGCGCGGTCGCCTCGGCGCTCGGGAATTCCTTGGGCGACACCAGCACAAGCTGATGCAGACCCATCGTTTTCATCGCTCGTGCTGCCGCGCCGATATTGCCCGGATGACTGGGGCGCGATAGAACAACACGAATCCGGCGCAGCGCCAAAGGCTCAGTCATAGTAGAATGTAGGGTTTTACGAATTCGAACAGCCCGCCGTTCGCTGCGGGCCGACGACCAAGCGGCTCACGCCGCAGCAAGGCAGACGCACTTCATGCACCCGACGCTCAACATCGCCGTCAAGGCAGCGCGCCGCGCGGCCGGCATCATCAACCGCGCATCAATGGATCTCGACCAAGTCGAGGTACGCACCAAACAGCCCAACGAATTCGTCACCGAAGTCGATCGCGCAGCAGAAGCATCGATCATCGAGACGATCCGTGAAGCCTATCCGGCCCACGCAATTCTAGCAGAGGAGTCTGGCGCCCTCGGCGAGAGCGAGCATCAGTGGATCATCGATCCTCTTGATGGCACGACCAACTTCATCCATGGTTTTCCGCAGTACGCCGTGTCGATCGCGTATGCGCAAGGCGGCGTCGTGCAGCACGGCGTTGTATACGACCCGACCCGCAATGAACTATTTACCGCCTCGCGCGGACGCGGCGCCTTTCTGAACGACCGCCGTATTCGCGTCTCGCGCCGGATTCGTCTGAACGATTCGCTCGTCGGCACCGGCTTCCCGTACCGCGCATTCGAGCATGCCGACGCGTACATGAAGATGTTTCGCGAGCTGACCGAAAAAACCGCCGGCCTGCGCCGCCCCGGTGCCGCCTCCTTGGACCTCGCCTATGTTGCCTGCGGTCGCTTCGACGCCTTCTTCGAGATCGGCCTTGCCCCTTGGGATTTTGCGGCAGCTGCGCTGATGGTTCAGGAAGCCGGCGGCCTTGTCAGCGATTTCGCTGGTGACGCCAACTACGTCAGCACCGGCAATATCGTCGCCGGCACACCGAAGGTATTTGCCCAACTGATCCAAATCATTCAGGCGCACAAGGGCGAGTCGCTCGTCGCGTAACGATCAGCACAAGAGGGGCCGCGGAAGCGTTCGAACACGCTATAATCGCGCCCCTCAGTCACCCTGTGCGGGTGTGGCGAAATTGGTAGACGCACCAGATTTAGGTTCTGGCGCCGCAAGGCGTGTAGGTTCGAGTCCTATCACCCGCACCATTGATTTTATTGGGTTTTATTGTGCCGAGATGTACCGGAGCGTACTTTCGCCTACCGTAATCTTCCCAAGAAATCTTCCCAAATTTTCCCAACCGAGCTGACGTTTTTGCAACAGCAGTTCCGTCTCATCCTCTGCCACGCAAGCGTCCGGTTTCAACCGTCCTGACCGGGAATGAATCGCTTAGAGGCAGAAGTTCAGGCTGAGGGCTGAGCGAGGCGACTGACCGGTGTGTCGGCAACACGTTCGAGTACAAGGCGCAGATAAGCTCGCGGGTCGATGCCGTTGAGCTTAACGGTACCGATCATCATCGCAGTGCCTCGAGCACCTGCGCCAGCACGGCCGGGTCGGGCTGATCTTCGATGATCGGACGGCAACCCTGACGCTCCAGCACCAACCGCTCGGAACGGCCGGACCGCTCGGCTGACGGGCGGGAAACGGAGCCAGGCGTCGCCGCCTCGCTCACACGCACTGGCAGCAGTCGCACGCCAGCGGCGCTCGCTTCGGGTAGGCCGGCACGGTAGGCCTTGCGCGAGCTGAAGATCTGATTGGCATTGACGCCCTGCTCGCGCGCCAGTTGCGCTAAGAACACGCCAGGCTGCGGCGAGTGCTCGACCAGCTCCCGTTTGAACGCGATCGAATGGCGCTGGTAACGCATGCCGCGCCGACTCGGGCGCCCCCCTACCAATTCGTGTCCATGAATCCGTTTATGGACACGAATTTGGGTGCCCACCTCCTGATCCGATGTTCACGAATTGGCGATGGGCTGAACAGAGGGTGCCGACCGGACGCTTACGCCTTTGAGGGCATGTACATCGCCTTGGCGCTGGTCTGACTCCATTTCGTGGATGGTGTTGCGCTGAGCCGCTGGGACATCACGGGAGCCGGCATTGCCTTGATCGGCATGGCAGTCATCGTGCTGCAGCCTTCGACTGTGGGGTGAGCATCTGTGGCTGACACGACATCGCGAAAGGCGCCCGAACCACCTGAATCGTGGAATGGGTGATCTCGAAGCGCTCATGCAAGGCTTCGGCAATATCGTGTAGGAAGGCATCGTCCACCTGCGCGTTCGGTATCACCAGATGGGCCGTCAAGGCGGTCTCTCGGGTATCGAGCGCCCAGATGTGCAGGTCGCTCACCCGGGCTACACCAGCCAAACCGGCCAGATAGTCGTGAACGGCCTGCAAGTCGATCCCGTCAGGGACGCCATCAAAAAGCAGATGCAAGGACTGCCTGAACAGACTCCAGGTGCCCCACACGATCACAGCGGCAATCAGCAAGCTGACGGCTGGATCCAGCCATGCCCAGTGCATCCACAACGTGAGGGCGCCAGTTGCCACGACACCGGCCGACACCAGTGCATCGGCCGCCATATGCAGGAACGCACCCCGGATGTTCAGGTCGTTCTCGCCTCCGCGCATGAATAACAGCGCCGTCACGGTGTTCACCACGATACCGACACCCGCCACGGCCATGATGGTCAGCCCTTCGCTGGCGGCTGCGGAATCGGGCATCCACAAGCGACCGACAGCCTCCCATGCCAATGCCCCCATGGCGACCAACAGCAGCAAAGCATTGGCGAACGCGGCCAGCACGCTGCCTTTCCTCCAACCGTAGGAATGGCGCGGGTTGGGTTTGAACTTGCCGGCCAAGGCACCACCCCATGCCAGCACCAAGCCGGCGACGTCGCTGAGGTTGTGGCCGGCATCGGCCAGCAATGCCAGCGAGTCGATCCGCCAGCCGTAAAAGGCCTCGATGCCGACAAAGGCCAGGTTCAGCGCGATACCAATGGCAAAGGCCTTGTCAAAATTGGCGGGCGCATGGCTGTGGCCGTGATCGTGATCGGCCACCATCAAACGCTCTCTTTGGGGCCCCGCAGGGCCTCATTCAATTGATCGACCAGTTCAGCCCAGTCCGAATCCTGCTCAAGGGCTTCACGCAAAAAGCTGGCCTGCGCGGGCGTCCAGAACGGTGCATCCGCCAAGGGGATGCCGTCAGGAAGCGGCGTGTGCTGCGCGAGAAACTGCGTGATGGCTTGTGCATCGTTGGGTAGCCCCAATTGGGCAAACAGATCATGAAAGCGATGGATAGCGGGTTCCATGGGGTTTCCTCCTCAGATCATTTCCAATGCCAGTGCAATGCCTTGGCCGCCGCCGATGCACAGGGTGACGATGCCGCGCTTGCAGCCGTCGCGCTGCATCGAGTGCAACAGCCGGGTCGTCAGCACCGCGCCGCTGGCCCCGATCGGGTGACCGTGCGCGATGGCGCCACCTTCCACGTTGACGATGTCCTCGGCAAATCCCAGCTCGCGCAGGCAGGCCAAGGTGATGGCAGCGAAAGCCTCGTTGATCTCGACGCGGTCCACCTGCGCCACCGACCAGCCCGCGCGTGCCAGGGCCTGCTGGACCGCCGGCACAGGCCCGAGGCCGAACAGACCAGGTTCGACGGCGCCGACGCCGTAGCTCACCAGCCGGGCCATCGGTTGCAAGCCGTGCTTGTCAGCCCACTGCCGCTCGGCCACGATCATCGCGGCGCCGGCGCTGTTCAGCCCCGGTGCATTGCCGGCGGTGATGGTGCCGTCCGGGCGGAATGCGGGCTTGAGTTTAGCGAGTGATTCGGCGGTGGTTTCGGGGCGGTTGTGCTCATCTTTCGCGAACACGACCGGACCCTTGCGGCCCGGAACCTCCACCGATGCGATTTCGGCCTCGAACTTACCGGCCGCCTGTGCCGCCGCGAAACGCTGTTGTGAGCGCAGCGCCCAGCGGTCCTGATCCTCGCGGCTGATGTGGTTGCGGATCACCAAGTCTTCAGTGTGCCAGCCCGAATGCTTGTCGCTGAAAGCATCGTTCAGGCCATCGTAGAGCATGCTGTCAAACATCGTCACATCGCCCATGCGTGCGCCCCAGCGCCCTTGTGGCAGCAGATAGGGCGCACGGTCCATGTTCTCCATGCCGCCGGCGATGGCGCAGTGGATCATTCCAGACCAGATTTCAAGCGCGGCGCTGGCCACCGCCTGGGCGCCCGAGCCGCAGACCCGGTTGATGGTGAGCGCGGGCACTTCCACCGGCAGACCGGCTGCGATGCCGGCCTGGCGGGCCGGGTTCATCTTCACGCCCGCCTGGATGACGTTGCCCATCACCAGCGATTGCACCTCGTTTGCCGCCAGGCCCGAGCGCTTGATGCTCTCGCGGATCGCGGCGGCGCCAAGCAGCGGCGCAGGCATGTCCTTCAAGGTGCCGCCGTAGGTGCCGATGGCGGTGCGTACGGGGTTGCAGATGACAACTTCAGGCTGGCTCATGGTCTTGCTCCTGGTGCAATGGCGTTCAGACGCCGAATGAATCGATGTGGATGCGTTGGGCTTCGACGCCCATCGCGCCCAGCGCGTGGGCGAGTTCGCGCAGCATGGCCGGCGGGCCCGCGGCGTAGATGTCGCAGTGGCCGATCAGCTGTCCGTCCTTGCGCAAGGCGTCGAGCACGGTGCCCGGCGCGTAGTCGAGTCGCTCCATGGTCGCGGGCACGGCGTCACCGCTCTCGGCGACCAGCAGCACACGCAGGTTCGGCGCCTCGGCCAGCAGCTGCCGCAAGGTATCCAGCGCGTAGAAATCAGCGCTGCGCCGCATGCCCCAGACCAACGTCATCGCGCGCGCCGGGTCGAAGCGCACTTGCTGCTCCAGCAGCGCCAGCACCGGCGCGAAGCCGGTGCCCCCGGCGATGAACAGCAGCGGCACCCCGGCCGGCGAGCGCATCGTGAAGCCGCCCAGCGGACCGCGGGCCTGCAGCCGGTCACCCACCTTCATGTGCTTGAAGGCCCAGTCGGTGAAGCGGCCACCCTCCACACGCCGGATGTGCAGCTCGATGCTGCCGTCACCATGCGGCGCGTTGGCGATCGAGTAGGAACGCGACAGGTGGCTGGCCTCGGGTTCCCACAGTTCGATGTACTGGCCCGGCGTGAACTCGCAAAAGCATTCACCGGCTTGGACGGGCGCCAGCGTCACGCGCATCACATCCGGTGTCGGGTGGGAGATCGCCGTCACCGTGAGGGTGACGATGCGGTCCGGGTGCGGCAGCGCCGCCGCTGCCGGCGCAGCCAGGATGTCGTGGCGCGCCAAGAGATCGTCCTCGACCGCGTGGCGCACCTGAGCCAGCCCTTCCAGTGCCAGCACCGATTCGATGGGCGGAAAGGCGATCGCGTGCGCCGGGCAGGTGTTGGCGCAGGTGGTGCAGCCCACCATGCAATTGAGCGGGTCCACAACCACCGGCTTCTTGCGCTCGAAGTCGAATCGGTAGACCAGCCGGCTGCAACCGGTGACGCAGGTGCCGCAGCCGATGCAGGCCTCTTCGATGATGTGGGGGTTCCAGGCGATCTGCTCGCGCGGCACGCCGTGCCAGGGTTTGGTGAATTGGGGATTGGGCATGCTTGGCTCCTTATAAACGACGCAAAACGCCGGAGAGTTCGGTCCCCGGGGCCACGGTGTTGAACACCGTGCCGTACTTCTTCACGTTGTCGTGCAGCAGCGCGAGCCGGCGGTCGTCCTCGTCGGTGTCGACGACGATTTCGTAGGTGATCGACTCCATCTTCGGCGGCACGTCCTGGCGCACGCCGTGTACGTGCACGGTCAGGCCGCGCAGTTGAAACTTGATTGAGCAGCGGCGTGACGCGCTCGATGCCCTTGATGATGCAGGCCGCCAGCGCAGCGAGCAGCAGCTCGGCCGGGTTGAAGGCGTCGCGCCGGCCAGCCAGGTCGGTGTCGAGCGTGATCGCTGCGTCCTTGCAATGGGCTTGGCTGCCGTGGGCATCGACGCGGCGGGCGCGGACGGTAAAGCTCATTTTCTGGGGATTATTTTCCATCAACGCTCCATCCCTATATCTGCACGTTTCGACAACAGGACACCTCGAATAACCCGAGTTATTCAGAAAATCCCGCCGCGCAATGATGTGCGCGACCGAATCTGCCCCAATTTCTCTGGCAACCCACCGTGTTGCTCAGCGGAGTTGCCCCAGTTTTTCCTCGAATCACCCAAGTTATCACGCGATTCGGCCAGTTTCGGGCGTCAGAAGGCCTCGATTCCGGCCTTTCTGAAGTAGACCAGCCGCTGCAGGTTGTAGCAGGCGCCCATCATCGTCATCGCGAAGTTCGCCCGCGCTTGACCGATGGTGCTCAGCAACTTGCCCCCATCTGCGCGAGGGCGCCGAACACGTGCTCGACCCGGGCGCGGCGCAACCAGATCCACGTGGGCCGCCAACGACGCAAGGTCGACGTGCGACGCGATGTCGACAAGCGGGTCACCCAGCGAGTCGATCTTCTCGCGGTGATGCTCGTCAGCGGGCGGGCCCGTCTTGATAGCGCTAAGCGTTTTCATCGGAGCAGGCTGCGGGGTTCAGTGCGTCGTATTTTTTGCCGAGGGCGGGCAAGGCGGATGTTTTTCGAGGCGCCCTGACATGATTCCGTCGATCTACAAAAGGCCCCATATGATCTTGACGGCAGTTCCTAGCAGCACGAGTCCAATGATGTACTTGAGCTGCTGCCCCTTGAGTTTTTCGCTCATCAGCCACGCGCCGAGCGCCGCCCCTCCCGCCGACGCGATCCCAGTAACACCAACCAGCGAATAGTCCATTCCCGAAAGCGTGGCGTGGGCAAAGAAACCAGTCAGCGACGCAAACACGACAACGAAAGAAGCGGTTGCTGACGCCCGTTTGGGCTCTAGCCCGCCCCCCACCAATGCTGGAACGATGATGCTGCCGCCGCCGACTCCGAGCAGACCGCCGACAAAACCCGCCACGCCACCGAGGACCGAACCACTCAACATCTGGCTTCGTGCACTGCGCCGATTCCCCGAAGATTTTGGGGAATACAACAACATCATGAGGCTGGCGAAAACCAGAAAACCGGAGAAAAGCCACAGAAGGAAATGGCGGTCTAACCCTTGACTGACGCGAACACCGACGGGAGATAAAGCCACGGCCACCATCAGGATGGGAAAAGCCAACCGCCATTCGACCAGACGCTTGCGGATGAATGTCGCGGTCGACACACTGGTCGAAATCGCGTTCAGAAGCAAAGCAGTAGCCATCGCTGCATGGATTTCAACCCCCAGCGCCAGGAAGATCGGAACCAGGATAAACGCGGCTCCGACTCCAGCCATGGCCATAATGGCGGTCAGGAAGAACGTTGCAATCGCAGCGATGGCAAGCATGGCGAGTCTCCTCAACCGCGCTCAGACTCGACAACACCCGAGAGCCTTTCCTGGCAAGGAATACAAACCCGTCCAGCTTTCGTCTCGGTCAGTTTGTCGACAAAAACACGCTCTCCGCATTGAGCGCACAGATCCGTGTCAAAGCATCCTTTTCCGCGCGGCAATTCAAACGGCTCTATCGGCCCGATTTCCAGAAACATTTCCTCTGGCATCGTCATCACTTTGTTGACCAAGGGGTCGGTGACTTCAGCCGGGATGTCCTGCGGCGCAACACCTTGTTTGCGTTGTGCAACAAAAGGCGAGTTGAGCATGTTGCCGAAAAATTCATCCTTCAACCGTACGCGTACGGAGCGCCCGGTCTTCACGTCGATCAAGGTGAACGCCATCTTGTTGTAATAACGTTTCTCGATGTTCGATTTGCCGTAGGTACAGCCCGTCGCCGACATCACACCATCCAGAAAACACCCTGCGGCATGCCCCTTGCCGGTTTCCGCGATTACGTGCAACTCCTTGTCTTTTGATCGTTCTACGCCGAGTGCCTTCATTGCTGCTTTTGCGGACCGAAGACCAAGCGGCATTGCGGGGCATTTGTGACCATGAAAGGCCAAGGCCATTTTGAACTCTTCTGCAGTCATCACATTTTCTCCTTTGCGAATCGAGCGGCTTCCCGATGACACCGCTACTCAGTAGACGAATGAAGTCGCAAAAAGATGCACACCCCACGGTGATTCACCCAAGTGATGCAATCGTTAGCGTAATTTCGTCGTCGCTTAGTGATTGAACAGCCCGATTGCGGCATCAATCACGTCTGGATCATAAATTCGCCCGCTGCCGGCACGAATTTCATTCAGTGCCAATTCAGGGCCCAACGCTGCGCGGTATGGACGCATGGTCGTCATGGATTCGTAGACATCGGCGACCGCCAGTATTCGGGCTCCAAGCAAAATCTCATCGCCAATCAACCCATTTGGGTAGCCGCTCCCATCAAGACGCTCGTGATGCTGAAGAATCATTTCAGCAATTGGCCACGGAAAATCGATATCCTTGACGATTTCATGGCCGATTACTGGATGGGCGCGAATAAACGCCTTTTCCAGACCCGATAGCGCTCCGGGATGCGTCAGGATTTCCAAAGGAATATGTATCTTGCCGATATCATGGATAATTGCGGCCATTTGAATACCCTGCTGCTGCGTTGCATCCAGCCCCAATGCTTGAGAAATGCGCACTGCGATGACGGCGACCCTTTCTTGATGACCAGCGGTATAGGGGTCGCGCTTTTCAAGTGCCCGCGATAGCGCTTTGACTGTTTGCGACATCACACTCTGTAATCGTAGCTCCCTCCGTCGCTGGTTTGTCAGATCAATCAATATGGCGTAGGTGCGTTCGAGTTCGCCGTCACTATCGTAAATAGCCCTTCCTTCAAATGAAATCAGCAACTGGGCTCCGTCTTTTCGACGAATATTGAATTCCACGCCATGCACCTCACCCACATCTCTGATATTGGCAAAGCGACGATGAAAGTCGTCAACTTCGGCAGATGGTAGAAAGTCGGAGAATGGCCGGCCCAACACCTCCTCCGCTTGGTAGCCAAACAGGCGACACCATGCGGCATTGACCTGAATGAGGCGACCATCCGGGTCAAGTGACTGATACCCCAAAGGCGCACGTTCGAAGAGCTTCTGAAAATAGAAAGTATCCTTCTCTTGGCCGCCTCCGGGGGTACTCATCTCTTTTCCTTGTCGCCGGTAATCCAGATGTAAAACATCGGCAGATAAAACAGCGACAACACCGTACCAACGAGTAGACCGCCGATGGAAGCGTCGGCCAATGGTGACAAACGCTCCAGTCCGACTGCGCGTTGCAGGGCGATAGGGATCATGCCAGCGATGGTGCCGAAGGCAGTCATCAGGATCGGACGGTAACGCAGCCGTACGGCATCAGTAGCCGCTTCATAAGCGCTGGCTCCGGCATCGCGTCGTTCTCGGATGAAATCCACCATCAGGATCGAGTTTTTGATCACGATGGAGAACAACAGAACAATACCCAGGATAGCGGGCATGGCCATGGCCTTACCAAAAGCAAGCAAACCCCAAACCGCACCGATGGCTGAGAGCGGCAGGATTACCACCGACAAGGCTCCTAAACTGACACTGCGATAAGCGGGAACCAGAATCCCGAACAACAGCAACACGCCGATGCCGAGGCCGATCAGCATGCGCTTGCTGGATTGACTGCCCTCAGCGTCGTCTCCCATTTCGGCAAAGGTAACGCCAGGCGGCAACACCTTGCTCGCAGCATCGACTGCGGCATCCTTGATGAAACTGATCGGCGCGGTATTGCGATAGACAAGTACATCCAGCGTGTAGCGCATCCCGTTGGTGGTCATGACGGCTACGCCAGGCACCCGCTCCACGCTGGCGATTTCGCCCAACGGTAGGCTTTGACCGTCCGGCAACTGGATGGGCAACAGCAACAGATTTTCAGGCTCGTTTCGGAAGGGTTCCTCAAAATATAGCCGAATCGGGAGTGCCGTCACGGTCGGCAATTTGCTCAGCGATGCACCAGCCGTTCCCTTGATCGGTAATTGCGAAACGACAACATCCGGAGTCAGGTTGAGTGCCCGCATCTTGTTTTCATCGAGAATGATTTGGGCTTCGCGGGCATCGGCATCCCAAGTAGTGGAGACCGATGTCGCACCCTGCACCCTTTGCAGCGCGGCCTTAACTTTCGCCGCAGCCGGCGGCAGGAGTCGCCAGTCTTCCGCAAAAAGCCGGATATCGACGGGGGCCTTGACCGATGAGAGGACCGTTGCCCCCGAATCAAAGACATCCGCAAGTGCAACACCCGGCAGAGCATTCAATTTTCGACGCAGATCGGCTTCGATTTGCCAGCTGGTCTCTTTCCGCTCCTGACGATTGACGTAGGCCAGCGTGTAGGTTGCCTCGGCCGGCAGTTGCCCTGAACCCAATGAGAGAATGCCTGGCTCGGAACCATAAGCGACAGACACCCGGGTGATACGTGGGTCTTTCGCCAGGTCAGCCTCGAACGAAGCCAAGCGCTTTTCCGCACTCTCCACGGTCTCGTTGGCACTGAACTTCACATGAACCTTGACCAGGCCGGTATCCATCGGTGGCAGCGCATCGCGTCCGATGAGCGGCATCACGACTCTGAAGCTGACGACCAGCAGCGCGAAGGCCGGCAGAATCAGCAGCCAGCGTCGAAGCGTTCCACCAGAAAAGGAAAACGACAGCAGCCTTTCAAAGCGGGCAGCATGGGGTGCCAGAGTGCGCTCGTAAAGGCGCTCCATGAAGCGCTCAAGCCGATTCTTGGGCGGTAAACCGTTGCGATACCAAAAAGCGGAGAGCCGTGGAATGAAGGTAATGGCAATGAACCAGGAAACAAACACGGCAATCAGCACGGCGAAGATCAGGTGCTTGAACAACTGCTGGGGCAGTTCGCCTACCGCCATCAACGGCGCAATAACTGCGGCGGTTGCCAAGGTGCCGATGAAGACCGGCCCCAAGACTTCCCGCGTACCATGCACGATGGCGTCTTCCACGTTCTCGTGCAATTCGCCCATATGACGCTCGATGTTCTCCAGCACCACCACCGCATCATCGACCAGCATGCCGAGGGCCAGGATGATGCCGGTCATGACCAAGATATTGAGTTCTCGCCCGAACAACCAGAGAATTCCCATCGTCGCCAGAAAAACGAGCGGAATGCTCATCAGCGCGGTAGCAACCGCACGCCAGTTGCCAAGGAAAAACAGAATCACCACGCTGGTAAACAAGATGGCATCGCGCAAGGCGTCGACCATGTTGCTGTTGGAAGTTTGAATCAACTCCCCTTGCGTATCGGCAACCGAAAACTCGATATTGGGATAACGAGCCTTGAGTCCGGGCAGAATGGCGTTGGCATCGTCAATCGCGGCTTGCACGGCGCCACCCGGTGGTCTCTGGATCGCCACCGCGATCGCCTTTTGTCCATTGCCGTGGTACGCGGAAAAGCGTTCACCATGCGACAAAGACAGCTTGGCCACATCGCCGAGAAGAACACCATTGAGCAAAGGCATGTCTCGCAGGGCTGCCACCGAAGCGCGCTCCCCGTACACGGTTACCGTGTTTGAAGAGGAATTGTTCTGGGCAATTCCCAAGGGCCAGTCGCGGTTTTGTTTCGCCAAAATATCCTGAACCTTTGCGGCATTCAGGTTGTAGCGGGCCAACCGCACTGGATCGAACTCGACTCGCACGGCGGGCTCATAGCCACCGAAAACCTCCACATTGGCAATGTGCGCTTGGGTGACGAACGCCGATCGAATATCGTTCTCGGCAATGAGCCGCACGGCATCGAGATTCAATCCACTACCGGGCTTGGGAGAAAGCGCCAGGGTCAGCACCGGGTTAGTGAAGCCACCCGTCGCATAAACGGACGACGGCGGCGTATCCGCCGGCAGCTTCGAGCGGACCCGTGACAAGGCGTTGCTTACATCGATAAGCGCGGCATCAAGTCCTTTCTCGTAGTCGAATTCAGCACGCGCGATGGCGACTTCGTTTTTGTCGGTTGTCTGCACGTCCCGAATGCGGGCCAGCGACCATAACTCCTGCTCCATTGGGCGCGCCACTTTCTGCGCGACTGTCAGGGCAGAAGCGCCGGGTAGCGGTGTGATGACCGTGACCTGGGGGCGCTCGATATCCGGGAACATGTTGCGCGGCATATTCATATAGCCGATGACGCCCAACAATGAGACGATAAAAAGGATCATGCCCAACAGCAAGGGGCGCTTGTAGAAAAAGTCAAAAATCATGGCTAGTTTCCAATCGAGAACGGAGCACCAGCCTGTAGCCGCGCCAGAATATCGGGGCTTGCGCATGCCAGAGCGCCATCGGCCCGATTGTCCTGCGTGACCATTCCTTCCTCGCCTTCAGCCTGAATATCGAGATCGAGGCTTGTCAGTTTTTGACCGTCGATGCGTAACACCGTGGCGCGATGGCTACTGTTGCTCAAGACGCAGTTACGCGGGATCAATATCCCCGTCCCAGAGAACAGCACGACTTTCACCGCGGTTCGACTGCCGGGAGTCAAGCCCTCCGCAGACGTACGTGCTTCATAGCGGTGCGCCCCTTGCGGAGAAGCTTCAGGCCAAGGCGTCAGTGCAAGTTTATTTCCTTGGACAATCAATTCCGTCGGCGTCACCTCTTCCGGCATGCTGACCACCAGCCTCAGTCCAGCCTTGATGTCGGTTATCTTGAGGAGAGGCTTCCCTGGGGTCGCCAAATCACCTGGCTGGGCGAGTCGCTGACTGACCATGCCATCAAATGGCGCAACCAGCGTGGAATTACGCAGGTTTTCGCGCGAAACGGCGAGTCGCGCGCGGGCCGCCGCCGTGGCCGCTTCGTCCGCTTGCAACTGTTCGGTGGAGACACCACCGATGTCATGCAATTTTCTGGACCGTTGCATTTTTTCCTGAGCCGCGACCAGTGCGCTTTCGGCGGCGGCAAGATCCGTCGTCAGCGAATCACCCTGTGACGAGATATTGCTGGCGGCACTCATGTCGAGCTTGGCCAAAAGCGCCCCCTGCTTGAATCGATCCCCTTCAAAAAATGGTAAGGCCGCGATATAGCCAGTCAGCCGACTGGACAACACCGTATCGCGAACCGCTAACACATCTGCCACGGAGGATTTTGTCAGTACGACCGGTGCCGGCTTGGTTTCCAGGCGAGAAATGACTACGGGAGTTACCGTGGGCACAGGTTCATTTTTTAATTGCGATTTTTTTCTGACCACCAAGCCAGCGCCGACAGCAACAATCAGCAATGACAGGACGATAGTTTTGACAGGTAGTTTCACGCTCATTTCCTTTCAGCCGATGTTCCGTCCAAGGCTTTAATATAGGTCTCGGGCTCGATACCGATCAGCATCTGCATGCCCGACCAAGAGGCAACCGCCTTGACTTGCGCCTGGGCCAAACGGGTCTTTGCCTCCAGCAGATCATCCTCATGACGGAAAAGGTTTTCCATCGTCTGATTTCCCAACGTGTGCATCTCTTTCTCGACCTTTACAAGCTCATTCCGATAAGCCACTTCCTTTTCCAAGGCAACGATTTCGCTTTTGGCCGTATCGTATTGAGCCGAGAGTGCGGCGATTGCAGCATCGGCTTCACGCTGACTCGCTAGAGCCGCGTCCTGAGCTGCGAACGCTGCGGCTCGAGCCGCACCAAGCTGGCGGTAACTGCTCACGCCAATGGGAAATCGTTGCCTTG
>JAJZLD010000262.1 GCA_021803785.1 Pseudomonadota bacterium
GCACTTCGCGCGGGCCTGCAACCGTTCCGCGAATTCATGGAACGGCGGCTCGCGCCAGCGATGGAGACCTGCGAAACGGTGGTTGGCCGGCAGGACCGCATCACCGCCCGCATCCAGCGCGCTAGTGCGCTGTTGCGTACACGCGTCGAGGTGCAGCACGAAGAACAGAATCGCGCGCTGCTCGCCAGCATGGATCGCCGCGCTGCGCTGCAGTTGCGGTTGCAGGAAACGGTCGAAGGTCTGTCGGTCGCGGTGCTGACTTACTACACGGTCGGCTTGACCGCCTACGCGACCAAAGCGCTGAAGGCGATCGGCCTGCATCTGAACCCCGATATCGTCACCGGCGCCGCGATACCAGTCGTGGCGTTGGCGGTCTGGGCGGGCGTGCGTAACGTGCGCAACCGGCTACGCCACACCTGAGTCATCTGTCGTTCAACGCCGCTTGCGCAGCGGCGTTGGGCGGCGCGGGGCGGTGGTCTGTTCGCGTTTCAGCGCGGCCTTCTCGGTCTTGGTGAGCGGCGGCAGGGTGGCTTCGTAGGCGGTGATCGCCGTGGCGAGGCGATCTGCGGCGAGCTGGATTACCGGATGCGTGCCACGCGGCGGCTCGTAGGCGGCAAGGCGCTCCCTCACGCGGAAGGCGCGCTCGTCGTGTTCGTAATTCTTGCGGCCGAGTGCCAGCACTTCCTGCGCTGCTTCGGTGAGCGTGAAACCACCGGCTTCTTCGATGATCAGGCCGTTGGCCGACAGGCGTGCAAAGGCGTCGTGCAGCTTCACGCGCGGCGGCAGGCGTTTGTCGTGGATCGCCAGGGCAAGGATCAGCGCATCGAGTTCAGCGGGCCCGCGCTTGGAAGCGAGTGCCACGGCGAGGAGTAGCTCGACGTCGGTATCGTGGATGGGGTTCATGGCAGGCCTCTCAAACCGCCAAGGGTAATCGAATTCCGCTTCCTCGCTGCGTAGCGCGCCCGCCGACTCGCGATTGTGCATCCGCACATTTGTTCGGATCTCAGTCCAAATCAGCCTTGGCTTGCCTTCGTTGAGGCGCCGACTACGCTGGATACTGCGTTGCAGCATTTCGTCATCGTCAGCGGAGGCCGAACATGAAATCAAGCGCTCGCTTGCCCGGGTTCGTCAGCATGGTGTGGCTGATTGCCGTCGCACCGGCCTTGTGTGCGGCCGCCGGCGGCCTGCCCGAGCTGCCCGCCCTCAACATTGATATCCGCGAAACCTCGGTGTCCGGCATTTCCTCCGGGGGCTTCATGGCGGTGCAGTTCGAAGTTGCACATGCCGGCACCGTGAAAGGTGCCGGCATCGTCGCGGCGGGCCCTTACTGGTGTGCGCAGGGCAGCAGCCTGACGGCAACCACGGCGTGTTCGTGCACGCTGGACCCGAGCCACACGCTGTGTTCCGTGTCTGCCGATAGCGCCCGTGTGCCAGAGCTGGTTGCGGCCACACGGCGGTTTGCGACGGAGCAGCGCATCGACGACCCGGCCGCGCTCGCGCGTCACCGCGTGATCCATTTCGCTGGCGGGCAGGATCACACGGTGCCGGCCCCGGTTGTCGCGCAGCTCGGGCGCTACTACAGCGCGATGGGCGTGCCGCCCGCGAACCTGTCGGCGCGCGAATTGCCGACCGCCGGACATGCGATGCCGACAACAGACTATGGCGGCGCGTGCGAGGTTTCGCAGGAGCCCTACCTGAACCGCTGTGGGGTGGACGCCGCGCACGCGATCCTGAGCTGGATCTACGGACCGCTGAAACCGGCACGCAAGAAACCGGGTGGCACGCTGACGAAATTCGATCAACGCGCCTACGTGCCATCCGGCGCGGCGAGTTGGCGCAGCGGGCTGGACAGCAGCGCCTGGCTTTATGTGCCGGCCGATTGCGCGAAGGGCGCGGCCTGCCGGCTGCACATCGCGCTGCACGGCTGTCGCCAGGGCCAGAGCTATGTACCGCTGAAGCCGCTGCCGGGTGGCGGCGTCTACTTCGGCACCACCTTCGTCGAGCATGCCGGCTACAACCGCTGGGCTGATGCGAACCGGATCGTGGTTCTGTATCCGCAGGCGGTATCGGTGCCCTTCCTGAACCCGAACGGCTGCTGGGACTGGTGGGGCTACAGCGGTGCCCACTACGCCGAGCGAGACGGCGTGCAGATCGCGACGCTGCGGGCGATGGTGGATCGCCTCACCGCCGGGGCCGCGATGCGCTGATTGCGGCTAGCAGCCGCCCCCGCCGCCGCTGCTGCGTCTTGCTTGCGCGTGATCACCTTGCGCTGCGGCGCACGGGGGCTCGCCTGCGGTGCGACCTGGGGCGTCGGCTCGGGGGCGGGCTCAGGCGCTTTGGCGATGCGCGGCGCGAGCCGTGTCGTGAGCCGGCTCGGCGGCGAGGCGGGCTTCGGGCCGCGCACCGGCGCGAACAGGATCACTGCGTGCAGGACGAGCGAGACGACAAGGGCTACGCGCAGCGGGCCTTGCGCGCGCGGGTTGGCAACAACGGGCATCGCGCCAGTCTACCGCGGATGCGCAGCGGGCCAGTGTTATCGGGCCCGCGGGACTTTGCGACCAATCGTTACCCGGCGATCAGCGCAGGGCGACGGCCTCGAAGCGGGCAAGTGGCTTGCCGCTGGCGTCCAGCAGCGTGAGCTGCTCTTGCTTGATCTGCCAGCGCGCCACCTGCTGCAACGTGGCAAGGAAGTGCTGCTCCTGTTCCATGCCCTCGACGCAGGCCATCATCGTGCTGCCCATGTTGCCAAAGCTGAGCTGTTCACCCTCCAGCGTGTAGCCGCCGAGCAGCCGGCTGCGCTGGCCAGTCCAAGCACGGCGAGCGCGAGCATCCAGCGGCGTGCGATCTGCATTTCCGTCATCGTGTCGTCTCCCGTTGTTGTCGATGCCATCCGCTATGGCTTTAGCCGGTGGGCATCGCCATGTCCGCACGAGCCAGTTGCGTGACCGACTGTGCCGCGGGTGTCATCGCAGTGCACGGCTGGCGCGTTATCTTCCTTGCTCGCATCTGTCATCACCCTGGAAAGGACGGGCCCGTGCCCAACACCACGCGTTTTGCTTGCTTGCTATCGCTACGCCTGATCGCTGCGTGTACCAGCGGCCTGGTCATCTCGATGCCCGCTGCGGCCGAGGTCTATAAGTGTGCCGATGCGCAGGGCAAGGTCAGTTATTCGGGTACCCCGTGCGCTGCCGGCAGTGTGCGGCAGCAAGCGGTGAATGCCGCGCCCGCCGCTGCGGGCATCGACGGTGTGACACGTGGTGCCGCGTCGGCGCCGCCGAACACCGCGTCAGCAAGCGCTGCTACGCCGGAGAAGTTCTGCCCGTCGGAGCGCGACATCGCCAATCTGGAAAACCGCTCCACCAGTATCACGCTCGACGACAAGGCGCGCGCCTTCATTCGCGAGGAAGTGCGTCGTGCGCGCGCCTGCTCGCGCGAGGACACCCGCTACACGCGTGAAGACTGGGCGCGCGTCGAAGGTGGCATCGACGCACAGAACCGCAGCCTCGAGCGCGACCGCGAAGCGGGCCGCGCCGCTGCACTCGACACGCATAGCGTGAGCGCTTCGGCGCAGGAGCGTGAGCGGATCGAAAACGAGAAGAATCGCGAAGCGCTGCGCGAGGCCGAACGTCAGCGTGATGCGGCGATTCAGGACGCGGCCTGGCGAGCGGTCGCGCGTTGTGATGCCACGGCATGCTGGGACAAGGGCGGCAACCGCTACGGCAAGGCTGCCAACGGCAACTACGTCAACGCGGCGGGGCATGCCTGCACGCTCAACGGCAGCAAGCTGCACTGCCAGTGAGCATCTGCTTCAGGGCCCGATCGAGCCGTCGAGGTACGGATTGACGATGCGCTCGTAGCGGCTCGGCGCCATACCGTGTGGCGGCTTCAGCAGCGACATCGCCACGAATCGCGACCACATTGCGATCCGCCAGCGCAGCGGCCGCGTTGTTGCCGAGTTCGGTATCGCGGCGTATTGCTACCCCCATCAACGCGGCGACGAAGGGGCCAATCCAGCGATAGGCATTCTCGCGGGCTGGTGTGCGCGCCATTGCAGTAACGCACACCGGCCGCTTGGTCGCCAGTTCGGCGAGTACCCGCGCCCAGGGCATGAAGATGAACTCGGGCTCGGCGTAACCCGCATCGCGGTGCGCCGCACGCACCAGAGCAATCGCGAGCCCGCGCGGCCCCTCTGGCGAGCGGTCGCTGAACGGCGGCTAAGGCTCGCTGACCTACCCCACCGCTTCGGCGTGTAGCGCCGGCGCGCAGAGCGCGGCCGCCATCGCCAGCGCAGCGTGGCGGGTCAGACGTTGGAAGTTCTGGCTCAGGCTCATGGTGGTGTGCGCTGCTGTGACCGGGGGTTGGCGGGTTTTCCTTGTGCCACGCCAGCAGCTTGAACCCATCGAGCTTCGCAAAGTTGAAACATCGTTTCGGCACCATCGCGGATTCATTCGATTCCTGCTTTCAACCGGAGCCTGAAATGCGCATCAACGCCGCGATCCTGCTGAGCCTTGCCCTGGCCGCCTGTGCCACGACGCCCGAACCGGCGCCCGCCCCCCAGCCGGTGGCGGCGGCCAAACCTGCCGAGGCACCGAAGCCGGCGCCGCAATGCTTCAACGGCGACACCGGTAGCTTTGCCGCCGCCGGTACCGTTGCCGAAGTGTCGCGCGTGAAGGTGGAATGCAAGCTCACCAGCGACGGCAAGGGCGCCTCTTGGCAGAGCGCCAAGTAACCTGCGTCGCCGCCGAAACGAGGCACCTTCGGGTGCCTTAATCATTTTTTCTGGTTTGTGTGCGTCAAGTTGTGCAAAAGGGTTGATCAGGTATTCGGTTGATTCCGGGTTGCCGTGGTCGGCGCGCGGGGCGTAGCCCGGAGCGCCGACCA
>JAJZLD010000263.1 GCA_021803785.1 Pseudomonadota bacterium
TTTGCCGGTTGCCAAATACATACGGAAACGGAACGACAAGGAGTTTCATCATGGCACTGACCATCAACACCAACGTTTATTCGTTGAACGCGCAACGCAACCTCAATACGACCCAGACCCAGCTGGCCAACCCGCTGCAGCGCCTTTCTTCCGGTCTGCGCATCAACAGCGCGGCGGATGACGCTGCCGGCCTGGCGATTTCGGAACGCATCAGCTCCACGGTCCGTGGCCAAACCGTCGCAATTCGTAACGCGAACGATGCGATCTCGCTGGTGCAGGTGGCAGACGGCACCGCATCGAAGGTCAGTGACAACCTTCAACGGATGCGAGAACTGGCTGTGCAGGCTGCCAACGGCACCTACAACAAGGGCGACCGTGACAACATCTCGGTTGAATTCAAGGCGCTGCAGGCCGAAATCACCCGGATCGCGCAAAACACGAAGTTCAACAACCTCGCGCTGACAAACTCGGCGGCAGGGACCTTCAGTTTCCAGGTCGGCGCAGCCACCACTAGCGACAACCAGATCTCGGTGAAGACTGCGGACCTGAGGGCCAGTGGCACTCTGGCGGTTGGCAGCACCAGCATTAACGTAATTGGTAGCACCGGAGACAATGCGCTCGCCGCGATCGCAGCGATCGACAAGGCGATCAACACCGTTACAACCACCCGCGCTGGTTTCGGTGCCGCCATTAACCGCACCCAGGCTGTCATCAGCAACCTATCGATCGCAGTCGAAAACCAATCTGCCGCACGCGGCCGGATTACCGACGCTGACTTTGCGGCCGAGACCGCGAGCCTGACCCGCCTGCAGATTCTGCAACAGGCCGGCACCGCAATCCTGGCGCAGGCAAATGCGATCCCGCAGCAGGCACTGAGCCTGCTCCGCTAACGCTGAGATCGAATCTCTCCGGCTTGGGCGGCCCTAACCGGGTCGCCCAAAGGCGGACAAGGTTGGAGAAGGCAACATGACGACAATTCCATCTATAGGGTCTTCGCCTCCAGGGGCGCTCCCGCCGTCGTCGGGTTCGCCAGTACGGAATAGCGCAGATGCAAAAGCCACCGCCCAGGCAAGCCCTGCCGGCGGTGTCTCGCCTTCGGAGTCCGTCAAGATCACGCAAGCGGACAACTCATTTGCGTCAGTGGCGTCGCCGCCAACGCAGTCCGCGCAGAAGCAGCCAGATCGCGAGGCCGTCGAGCGGGCCATGCAGGAAGTGAAAAAGGCCGTAGACCCGATGGCACGTAATTTGCAGTTCTCGATCGATGAAGATACTGGCCGCACGATCGTCCGCATCGTCGATACGGCCACGAAAGAAGTGATCCGCCAGATTCCAAGCGAAGAGGTGCTTGCGATTGCGAAAGCGCTCGACCGAATGGACGGCGAAGCAAAGGCAAGTGGCGTGTTCCTGAAACAGAAGGCCTGAGCGCCACGCCCGCGGCATGGCTATCAGGACAGGGTGAGTAGCATGGCTTCATTCAGTAGTCTCGGAATCGGATCGGGTCTCGACCTCAATTCCCTCCTCACGGGTTTGATGAACGTCGAGAAGCGTCCGATCACCATTCTGCAAAACCAGCAGAGCGGGCTGCGGTCCCAGCTGTCGGCAATGGGACAGATCAAGAGTGCCGTGTCGTCGCTGCAAACCGCCGCCGATGCGCTGAAGTCATCGGCAAGCTTTGCCGCCTACACGGCAACAACTACCGACAGTTCCGTCGTCACAGCCAGCGCCACCACCGGAGCCGTCGCAGGCTCGTACAAAATCGAAGTCACCCAGTTGAGCCAGGCCCAGAAGGTCATGGCTGCTTTTGCCTCAGGAACAAGCTTCACCGGCACCCTCAAACTTGAACTCGGCAAGGCCGATCCAACGGCCGTCGACGGGTTTGCCGCAAGCAAATCCGTCGACATCGACCTGACCGGAAAGTCGCTCGCGGGGGCGCGAGACGCAATCAATGCTGCTGGCCTCGGTGTAACCGCCACCATCATCAATGACGGCACATCGACGGGCACTCCGTACCGGCTGGTCGTAACCTCGCAGAACGGCGGCACAAGCAACCAGATCCGGATGTCAGGCGTATCTGGCCTGAACTATACCGACTACGCTGGCACTGGCGGCCCGGGCACGAAAGACGCCAACGTTACGCAATCAGTCGCAGCGCAGGACGCGCAGTTCAGCGTCGACGGCGTCGTCATGTCCCGCTCCGGCAACTCTGTCACCGATGCAATTGATGGCGTGACGCTGAATCTTGCCAAGCAGACGACCGGAACGCCGGTGACCGTCACGATCGCAAAGGATCCGGCTTCGGTCGCCTCAAAGATCAACACCTTCGTCAAGGCCTACAACGACCTTAACAAGGTCTTGCACGATCTGACCGCATACAACGCTGACACGAAAACTGCCGGTGCGTTGAGCGGCGACTATTCGGTGCGATCGATTCAGCAACAGATGCGGACGGCAACCATCGATACCGTTTCCGGTGCGCCGGGGGGTTATTCCCGGCTTGGCGACATCGGGATCTCGCTGCAAGCCGACGGCTCACTCGCGGTCGATAGCACCAAACTGAACGCCGCGATTTCAGATCCCGCAAAAGACATTTCACAGCTCTTTACCGGAGTCTCCGGCACCAATGGTGTTGCGACGCGCATCTCGAACACGGCAAAGGCCCTGCTTGACACCGGCGGCTTGGTTGCCTCGCGCACAGAGGGGATCAACAAGAGCATCACCGCGCTCGACGGCCAAATCAGCGCCCTGCAGGACCGTGTGGCGGCCATCGAGGACCGCTACCGCAAACAGTTCGCGACGCTCGACACAACCATTGGCCAGATGAACGTCACGAGCACCTACCTACAACAACAACTCGCCCGCCTGAAATAAGCGCGTCGGCCACATAACGGAACGAACCGAGGATGTATCCCACCATGCAATCACCCGCCAATGCATACAGCCGCGTCGGACTCGAGTCGAACGTGGCCGCCTCGAATCCGCATCTGCTGATCGTCATGCTCTTCGACGGCGCAATTCTCAACGTTAACAGCGCGGCCGTTTCGATCGCACATAACGACGTTGCTGGAAAGGGCCAAGCGATATCGAAGGCCATCGAGATTATCAACAGCGGCCTGAAGGCAAGTCTTGACATGAATGCCGGCGGCGAACTCGCACAGCGCCTCGCGGCACTCTACGACTACATGGTTTCGAGGCTGCTCTACGCCAACCTGCACAGCAGTGAACCCGCGCTCAAGGAAGTTGCCGGGCTCCTGCTTGAAATCAAAGGCGCCTGGGAAGCGATTCGCGACCAGGCCAACGCGGCCTGATGGAGGCTGGCATGACGACGCTGACCCTGTACGAAACGATGAGCACCCTGTCGGCCGACATGGCAGTTGCCGCCCGAGAAAACGACTGGGATCGGGTTACCGAACTGGAAGGCAAGATCACCCGGCTGCGGAACGATCTGCTGAAGCTCGACCCGCTTGAGCGCCCCGCGGCGCCGTTGTCTGACGCTGAACGTCGGCGCAAGGCGGAGCTGATCAAGAAGATCCTCGCCGATGACCGCGAAGTGCGTCGCCATACAGAGCCCTGGCTCGACGGCGTTCGTGCGCTTCTCGGTGGCGCGTCGCGCGGGCGGGCAATGCGTGCCGCCTACAGCACCATGGCGGACTGAACCTCCGCGGCGGCAGCCAGGCACATTGATGCATGATCCCCTCCGACCTGGCCACCCGCCTCAGAGCACTGCTTGACCTTCCACTTCCGCAGGTCGGAAGCGTCACGCCCACTCGCAGCGTCTCGCCTGAGCTTTCGCCGGGCCAACGCTTCACCGCACAGATTTCCCAGCCGCTACCAGACGGCACTTACAAGGCTCTCGTTGCCGGCAGATCGCTAACGCTCTCGTTGCCGCAATCAGTCAAGAACGGCGACGTTCTGGAACTGGTTGTCACCCACAGTACGCCGCAAGCGGTATTTGCACGCTTGCTTGAGCCGGCCGCGCAGGAGCAATCCAAGGCGAGCCTCTCGCCCGCCGCTCGCCTGATCAGCCAGATTCTCTCTGGCAAAGAGAGCGCCGAATCGCCGACCGCACTGAACGAGGGCAAACCGATCCTGCAGCGGCCACCGCAGAATGGCACGCAACTCGCACCGTTGCTGCAACGCGCAGTCGCGCAAAGCGGCATGTTCTACGAAGCGCACCAGGCGCAATGGGTGGAAGGCAAACTCAGCACAGCCCAGCTTCTTGCTGAACCGCAGGGCCGTCTCGGCCAGACCGCATTGCCGGCCGGGCCGGAGCAATCCGGTATTGCCCAGACTGCGCAAAACCGGATGCCAAACGAAGCATCTACCCAAGCAACATCACGA
Source organism: Pseudomonadota bacterium (assembly GCA_021803785.1). Taxonomy (GTDB): domain Bacteria; phylum Pseudomonadota; class Gammaproteobacteria; order Burkholderiales; family Rhodocyclaceae; genus Niveibacterium. The sequence goes on from JAJZLD010000263.1 coordinate 4,339, forward strand.
CCGGTGACGGTGGCACAAACCAATGCGCAGACAGAGCGTGCAGAAGTTGCCGACGCCGCCAGCCACACGGCTGCATCGACCAGTGAAAAAGGGCTGGTGTCCCAAATGGTGCCGCGCGAACTGGCGCCGATCGTGTTGAATCAACTGGACGCACTCGCCACGCAACAGCTGACATGGCAAGGCCAGATCTGGCCGGGGCAGACCATGGAGTGGCGGATCGAACAGCCGCCCGACGACGCGCATGGCCGCGGCGCCGATCAGGAGCAAGCCGAATGGCGAAGCTCGCTTCGCGTCACCCTACCCTCCCTCGGCGGTGTCGAGGCACGCCTGTTCCTTACCTCGGCTGGTGTCGCGATCCACTTCGCAGCAGACTCGGAAGCATCCGTCGGCCGCCTCAACGCTGCCCTCGATGAGCTTGGGATCGCACTCGACGCGGCAGGCGTGCCGCTCACCGGGGCCGCCGTGGCACATGAAACCGTCCGCTGACACCGCCCCGCCGCGCGCACAAGCCGTCGCGCTGGCCTACGAGACTGGCGCGCTAT
>JAJZLD010000264.1 GCA_021803785.1 Pseudomonadota bacterium
CTCGGCCTGGTCAGCCAGGCGCTGACCCATGCCGCCAAGGCGGTACAGATCGTGGGCATGAACACGCTCAAGGAGATTGCCGAAGACCCGCTGCTCAGCGGCCGCACATTGCCGACCCGCTTGCAGGTGCTGGCGCAGCGCATGGCGCTGCATGGCTGGACGACGCCAGGTTATCCACAGGAGGGTGCGGACCACGAATCCGAAGAAGGCCAGGAAGCCCTTCTTCGGAATGCTGCGCGCCCGTCTTCGGAATCCGAAGCAGGACCGAAACCCGCGCCGGACGGCTCTCTTCGGATTCCGAAGGAGGACCGTACAGTACGTAATGATCGTATAAATGAAGTACGTACAGTACCGCGCGCGAGGGCCTTGCAGAACCTGCGGCTACCCGAGCGTTTCCTGCGCTTGAAGGACGAGCAGCAGGCCGGCGCGCTGGTGGCGCTGCAGCAGGTGGACGAGGCGCAGAGGCAGGCCGTTCTCGACGAGTGGGCGGCACGCTGCCACAACAGCGCGGTACGCAACCCGGCCGGCTACCTGTTTGGCATCATCCAGAAGGCGATCCGCGGGGAGTTCAAGGCCTGGGCCGGAGAAAGTGCATCGGCACCGCCAGCGCCCCCGTCACCTGCGCCCTCGTCACCGCCGGCATCCCGTGCGGCTGACCCCGAGGTCGCACGAGCCTACCTGGCTCAGCTCCGAGAAGCCTTGCGTGATCGCTGATGTTGACTATCCCCAGGGGATAGCTGGAACAGACATCTTTCCGCCGCGCTCGATTGTCGCCCGCCGAATGACAGGCGAAACTGTCGCCTGTGAATCAGACGAGGACAGCCACGCACGAGCCCGGCCGACGATGGACATGACGACTTCCCCCGCCACAAACGCACTGCAACCACTACAGCAAGACGTTCAGCGCTTGCTGGGCAGATGCCTGTTGCGCCTTCAACAATACGAGCGCCTCATGAAAGCCATCGTGGCCCACCACGAGATTTCAGGCCCGGCGCATTCGCTGGAGGCCATTCGCGCAGCGCGGATTGAAGATGCCGCGACCAAGACCCTGGGCACGTTGGTCGGACAACTGTTTGGTTCGTATGTCGTCACCGATGGAAATGGCGGCGAGGAACGCGACGACGATCTTCCCGGCGACGTGATTTCCTTTCGCACGCGCGTGCAACTGAGCCTGTCTGCGCAGGACTACGCCAACACCCAGGCCGACCTCAAAGACCTGGTATCGCTGCGCAACACTCTGGTGCACCACTTCATCGATCAGCACGATCTATGGACCGTGGACGGGTGCCGCGTTGCACAGGACGAACTCGGTTCCGCCTACACGCGCATCGATCAACACTTCGAGCAGCTGCGCGGCTGGGCCGAGCACATGGATCAGGCGCGGCGCCTGGCAGCGGAGTTCGTCCAGTCGGATGTGTTCCACGACCTGGTGGTCAATGGCATCGCGCCGGACGGCACGGTGGACTGGCCGGCCGCCGGCATCGTCCGCGCGCTGCGCGAGGCCGCCGCGCAGTTGGCCGTCGAGGGCTGGACACCCATCGCCGCCGCTGGCCGCTGGATCGCGGACCGGCATCCCGAGCAGCTTCCAGCCAAGTACGGCTGCAGCAGTTGGCGGCAGGTGGTGCATGAGTGCCGCCTGTTCGAGCTTCGCTACCGTGAGGTGGAGGGGCAACGGGCCGCCTGGTACAGACCTCGCGAAGCATAGCCCCGCAACGCGGTCTCACCTCCGCGCGAGCCGCGAACACATCCGCCGAGCTATCCCCAGGGGATAGCCGGCACACACAGCCTTCCGCGCGGAACAAACCGGGCGCGCATGGGCTGCGGTTTGTTGACTGACAGCCTTCCGGCCGATGCCGATGCTGGCGACTCGCCAATTCACCGCGAGTCGCTCCCATGGCCAACGAACGCACAGAACCCCTGCAACTGAATCTCGGATCGCTGCGCAGCGCGATGTCGCTGACGCTGCACACGCACCACGCTTCGCGCATCTGGCACGGCCGCGCGCCGACCGAGGGGCGCCCAGGCATCATCGGTCTCAACGGCTTCATCGGCGCCATGAACAAGATGAAGCGCGGCGCCGAGCAGGACGACCCGTACTCGGACTGGTGGATGTTGCGGATCGAGGACAAGCTCGCCGACACCAAGACCCGTCTGCAGACCCTGCGCGACCAGGTGGATCAGGCCTTGGCCGACGTGCCATCGGCGCTGTCGCTGGGCGAGAACATGAACGTGCAGCCGGTGAAGCTGCCGCTGTTCGTGAACGCCCAGCTCGGCTTCATGGCGGTGTATCTGCTGGCCGACTACGACGACCTGGCACGCAAACTCATCCTGGCGCACCACACGGCGCTGATCGACCGCAGCACCTTGGAGCGCTGGCTCAATGATGGTGCGCACGCGCTGCGCAGCCTGTTCTCGCTGGCCCAGCAGTACCGCTACTCGGGCACGACGCGCGACGACTTCGCGGCGAAGAACGCGGCGGCGCGAGCGGCGCTGGAGAAGTTCGGCGAGTTGCCGCAGGACGTGCTGGAAGGCACGCGCCGCTCGCGCTTCGCGCCACCCATCGCGCGGCGGACGAACAAGCCCGGCACGCCGCCTGCTGCGCCTGCCATCGTGCCCGATGCGCAGGCTTCCACGGGTGGCGCAGCCGATGGTGCGGCGGGCGATGAGGGTGCTGGCGCATGACAGCATCGCCCCCTATCAGCCACTCCACGCGCTTCGTGGCGCTGGAACAGGCGGACTTCCAGCGGCTGGAACACGCAGGCTACCTAAAAGGCCTTTTACAGCCTTTTAAGGGTAAGGGGAGTCTGGAGACCTGGGCCAGCCAGTGCGCAGCGCTGCGCGACGACGTGATTGGCCTGGCGCAGCGGCGCGTGCTGCCCCAGGCGCGCGCCTATCCATTCAGTCTGCTCGACGTGCAACTGGCCCAGCAGGCCACTGGCGCAGGGACGACCTTCCTGCGCTGGCGCAACCTCGACCGTTCCTCCATGGGCGTGGCGTTGTGGGAGGCCCTGCTGGCCAACCCCGCGACACCGGCCTCGCTGATCGACGAGCTGTACGCGATGGAACTGCAGCGCATCGTGCTGAACATGCAGATCAGCCTGACCCACAGCATCGCTCGTCAAGCCCTGGAATGCGCCAACAAGGCCGCGCAGGCGGAAGCGGCCTACCTGCGGCGCGTCCACGGGAATACCGCGTCCGTTCCACCCACCACCAAGGAGTCACCATGAGCACGCACTTCGTCGGCGAGGGCAACATCGGTTCTGCGCCGGACTACCGCGAATTTCCGAACGGCAACGACGAGCCGCGCCGGCTGCTTCGCCTGAACGTCTATTTCGACAACCCGATCCCGAAGAAGGATGGCGATTACGAGGATCGCGGCGGCTTCTGGGCGCCGGTGGAGCTGTGGCACCGCGACGCCGACCACTGGAAAGACCTGTACCAGAAAGGTATGCGGGTGCTGGTCGAGGGCCGCACCGTGCGCGACGAATGGGAGGACGCCGACGAGAACGAGCGCGTCACGTTCAAGGTCGAAGCGCGGCGCGTGGGCATTCTGCCGTATCGCATCGCGTCGGTGGCGCTCAGCGCCAAGCCGGCCGGCGGACAGTAATTCGCCCATCGCCGTTCCCCCGAGGGCGGCTGTAGCAACCGTCATACGCCCGCGATGCACCAGCGAGCTATCCCCAGGGGGTAGCTCCAAGGTCGTCCACGGCGTTCCAGCCGCCCTCCCGAAACGACGCTCTTGCTGTGCCAGCACCTGCGGCTGCGCCAACGGACCGCCTGCCGATCACAAAGCGGTGTCTGCATCAATCGGCTTCCTTGCTGCCGGCATCTCCCGGTCCCGCAAAGCTGACGCCCATCCGATGACCCGCACATTTCCAAGGAGGCTTCATGCGCGTGTTCCTGTGCGAGAAGCCGTCCCAGGGCAAGGACATCGCCCGTGTGCTGGGTGCCGGTCAACGCGGCAACGGCTGCTACAGCGGCGCAGGTGTCGTCGTGACCTGGTGCATCGGTCATCTGGTGGAGGCGGTTCCGCCCGAAGGTTACGGCGAGCAATACAAGCGCTGGGCCATCGAGCAACTGCCCATTCTTCCTGAGCGTTGGCGTGTCGAGCCCAAGGCGGCGACCGCAGCGCAATTCAAGGTCGTGCAGCAGTTCGTCGCCAAGGCGAGCGAGTTGGTGATTGCGACCGACGCCGACCGCGAGGGCGAGATGATCGCCCGCGAGATCATCGACCTATGCGGCTACCGCGGGCCGATTCAGCGCCTGTGGCTGTCGGCGCTCAACGATGCGTCGATCCGCAAGGCGCTGGGCGCGCTCAAGCCGTCCGCCGAGACGCTGCCGCTGTATTTCTCCGCACTCGCCCGATCGCGCGCCGACTGGCTGATCGGGATGAACCTGAGCCGCCTGTTCACACTGCTGGGGCGCCAGGCCGGCTATAGCGGCGTGCTGTCGGTGGGGCGCGTGCAGACGCCGACGCTGAAGTTGGTCGTGGACCGCGATCGCGAGATCGCGCGCTTCGTCTGCGTACCGTTCTGGGCCATCGAGGTTGCGCTATCGCATGCAGGCCAGCCCTTCGTCGCAAGCTGGACGCCGCCGCAAGGCAGCACCGACGATGCGGGCCGCTGCCTGCAACAGCCGGTGGCGCAGCAGGCCGCCGAGCGCCTGCGCACGGCCGGCTCCGCCCAGGTGCTGTCGGTAGAAACCGAGCGCGTTCGCGAAGGGCCGCCGCTGCCGTTCGACCTGGGCACGCTGCAGGAGGTGTGCTCCAAGCAGTTGGGCCTCGACGTGCAGGAGACGCTGGACATTGCCCAGGCGCTGTACGAGACGCACAAGGCGACAACGTATCCGC
>JAJZLD010000014.1 GCA_021803785.1 Pseudomonadota bacterium
CGCTCGGCCTCTTTCCATTGTTTCGTGGCCATCCTCGGCGTGCTGATCGCCTTCCCGCTCAAACGCTACTTCGTCAACGACCAGCAGATGCCCTTCCCGGAAGGGCGCGCCTGTGGCGTGGTGCTCGATTCGCTCTACACCAGCGATGCCGCGGTCGGCATCTTCAAGGCGCGGCTGCTGGCCGTGGTGGCAGGGATCACCGGCCTCTACCAAATGATCGTGTCGGACGGCTGGATGAAGCTGATCCAGTTCAAGCTGCTGCAGATGGACAAGTGGGCCGGCATGACCGAGCCCTGGACCTTCCATGAGCGGCTCGACACCTACTACTACAACCTCGCGACCGCCTATCACTTGTGGATCCCGAAGATCCTCGGTACCGATATCCGCCAGCTCGGCTGGCGCGCGACGCTGGACGCCTCGCTGATCGGCGTGGGTGGCCTGATGGGTATCGCGGTCGCGAGCAGCGTGCTGCTCGGCGGCTTCATCAACTTCGCGGTGCTCGCGCCGATCGTGATCCAGCTCGGCGACATCGTGCCGCGCGTGGCGGCCGACGGCACGCTGATCCCGATCAACCGCGGCGAGATCGTCAACCAGTGGTCGCTGTGGTGGGGTGTCGCGATGATGGTGACCGGGTCGCTGGTCAGCCTCGTCGGCCGCCCGGAGATCTTCAAGAGCGCCTGGAAGTCGATGAGCGGCCGTAACAAGGCGGTCAACAACGGCCCGGACATCCTCAAGGACATCGAGCTGCCGCTGTGGGTGTCCTACGTCGGTGTGCCGCTGTTCAGCGTGCTCGGTGCATGGGTCACGCACGAGTTTTTCGGCGTGCCCTGGCTGCTGAGCGTGGTCTCGCTGCCGCTGATCTTCGTGCTGACCATCATCGGCACCAATTCGATGGCGCTGACCTCGTGGATCCCCCTCGGCGCGATGGCGAAGATCACGCAGTTCTCGATCGGCGCGCTCGACCGCAGCAACCCGGCGAGCAACCTGCTGCCGGCCGGCATGACGGCCGAGATCTCGGCCAACGCGGCGAACCTGCTCTCCGACATCAAGCCGGGCTACATGCTCGGCGCCAAGCCGCGCCAGCAGGCGATCGGCCATGTGATCGGCATCTTCTCCGGCGCGCTCGCCTGCGCACCGCTGTTCTTCCTGCTCTTCCTGCCGAAGAACGCCGAAGGCGTGCGCTCGACCACCACCATCGTCTCGGACGCCTTCGCCTTCCCGGCTGCGCTGCAGTGGAAGGGTGTCGCCGAGATCATCGCCAAGGGCGTCGCCTCGCTGCCGACCTCCGCCGTCATCGCGATGGTGCTCGCCTGTGTCGCCGCAATCGCGATCGAAGTGGCGAAGATCGTCACGAAGGGCCGCTTCCCGCTGTCTGCGGTGTCGATCGGCCTTGGCGTCGTGCTGCCGCCGGACGCATCGCTGACGATGTTCGTCGGCGCGCTGCTGTTCTGGGTCATGGGCCGCCGCAACGAAGGCAAGCCCGGCACCCGCGGCCACGCGATCTGGGTCGACGGCCTTGAACCGATCTGCGCCGGCCTGATTTCCGGCGCCGCGCTGCTCGGGATCGGCAACGCGATCGTGAATGTGCTGATCTGATCGTCCGCTCACGGCAACTGCAAAACGGCGTGCGCATCCGGCACGCCGTTTTTGTTTTTGCGCACCGTAGAATCTAAATACCTCCCGCGAACCCACCGGCTCGACTGGGTCAAGAACCTGCTCGTGGCGCTGTGCTTCGCGATGCGCGCGCCGCACCTGGGCGATTGAGCCGCCACGCGGGACATCCGCCCCCTGCAGATACTCGGCAAATGGCGCCGCGTCGGCGATACTTCAGCGTTGGCCCGTGTTTCGGGCCGTCCTCGCAGGGCCCCCGCCATGACTACACCTGACACCCCGACCACCTTCGCCGAGCTCGGCCTGCCCGAAGCGCTGCTTCGCGCGCTGGCGGACGTGGGCTACGAAACCCCCTCGCCAATCCAGGCCGCCTGCATTCCGCTGCTGTTGGAAGGCAATGACATCATCGGCGAAGCGCAGACCGGTACCGGCAAGACGGCGGCCTTCGCGCTGCCACTGCTCGCGCGCATCGAGATCGCCGAGCGCCGCCCGCAAGCGCTGGTGCTCACGCCTACGCGCGAACTCGCGATCCAGGTTGCCGAGGCCCTGCAGAAGTACGCACACCACCTGCCCGGCTTCCATGTACTGCCGATCTACGGCGGCCAAAGCATGGTGGTGCAACTGCGGGCGCTGTCGCGCGGGCCGCAGGTGATTGTCGGCACGCCGGGCCGGGTGATGGACCACCTCGAGCGCAACAGCCTCGAGCTCGATGCGCTGCGCGTGATGGTGCTCGACGAAGCCGACGAGATGCTGCGCATGGGCTTCATCGACGATGTTGAATGGATCCTCCAGCATACGCCGCCCGAGCGGCAGACGGCGCTGTTCTCGGCGACCATGCCAGAGCCGATCCGCCGTGTCGCGCGCACCTACCTGCGCGAACCGCGCGAGGTGAAGATCCGCGCCGCGACCAGCACCGTCGAGGCGATCCGCCAGCGTTACTGGACCGTGCGCGGCATGGACAAGCTCGACGCCCTCACGCGCATCCTCGAAGTGGAAGAGGACTTCGACGCCGCAATCGTATTCGTGCGCACCAAAATCGCCACCGAAGAGCTGGCGCAGAAGCTCGAAGCACGCGGCATCGCCGCCGCGGCGCTGAACGGCGACATGACACAGGGCCTGCGCGAACGCGTGATCGAGCAACTGAAGAACGGCCAGCTCGACATCGTCGTCGCGACCGACGTGGCGGCGCGCGGTATCGATGTGCCGCGCGTCACCCATGTCGTCAACTACGACATCCCTTACGACACCGAGGCCTATGTACACCGCATTGGCCGCACCGGCCGTGCCGGCCGCACCGGCAATGCGATCTTGTTCGTCAGCCCGCGCGAGTTCCGCATGCTCAAGACGATCGAGCGCGTCACTCGCGCAACGATCGAACCGCTGCGTCTGCCGACGCGCAGCGAAGTAGAGATCAAGCGCGCCGAGCAGTTCAAACAGCAGATCACCGAGGTGATCGAGAACGAATCGCTGGAGTATTTCGTCGAGCTGGTAAGCCAGATGGAAGACGAGCGGGACCTCACCGCACACGAAATCGCCGCTGCGCTGGCCTGGATCGCGCAACGCGATCGCCCGCTCAAGCTCGACCCCGCCGAATGGCCGGATGAACCCGCTGCAAGGCCGGCACGCGAGCGCCCGGCGCGTGAGAACCGCGAAGAAATCCTCGCCAAGCGCCGCGAGTTCTCGGCCGGCGCACTGGCGCGCTACCGCATCAACGTGGGCCGCAACGACGGCGTGATGCCGAAGGAAATCGTCGGCGCGATCGCCAACGAAGGCGGCATCGAAGGCCGCTACATCGGCCAGATCAACCTGTTCCCGGACTTCTCGACGGTGGAACTGCCGCGCGACCTGCCCGCCGACGTGCTGGCGCAGATCGGCGCGATCCGCGTGCGTCGCCAGGCACTGGCGATCCGACCACTCGAAGAAGGCGAAACCGAAGGCATGGAGCGCCGCCCGCCGCGCCGCGATTTCCGCGATGAGCGCAGCGGCGGCGGCTGGGGTGACCGCGGCAAGCAACGCGAAGGTGATCGCGGTCGCTTTGAAGACCGCAAGCCTCAGGGCCGCTGGGCCGACGACCGCCCGCCGCGCCCGCGCCCACAAGGCGACCGCCCCTACGGCGATCGCCCCCCCAAGCCCGCGTACGCGGGTGACAAGAAACCCTGGGGCCCGCCCAAAGGCCGCAAGAACGATCGCTGATCGATAAGGAAAGGGGCTGCATGTGCAGCCCCTTCTTTTCATCGGCCACGGGCAACGCCCGTGGCCGACCATCGTGCTGGAAGCGGCTTACTTCAACGCCGCCTGCATCAGCGCAGCAAGCGATGCCGTCGGGCGACCGATCAACCTGCTCAACGTGTGCGAATCGTCAAACAGGCCGCCCTTCGAGGCGCCGGTGTCGGAATCGGCCAGTAGGGCAGCAATCGGCTCCGGCAGGCCGGCGCCCAACAACGCACCCTTGAACTCGGCTTCGGCCATGTTGATGTAGGGGATCTGCTTGCCGGTCTGGCGGCTCAGCTCGGCGGCGAACTCGGCAAGCGTGTAGCTCTCGTCGCCGGCCAGTTCGTACACCTTGCCGGCCTGATCTGGCGTGGTCAGGACAACGGCCGCCGCGTCCGCATAGTCGGCTCGCGCGGCCGATGCGATGCGGCCTTCGCCGGCGCTGCCGATGTAAGCGCCGTGCTGCACGGCGGGCGGGATGCTGGCGAGGTAGTTCTCGGTGTACCAGCCATTGCGGAGAACCACGTGGGGCAGGCCGACTTCCAGCAGGTACTGCTCCGTCGCGAAATGCTCATCGCGCAGCCCGAGCGGCGATCTATCGGCGCGCAGCAGGCTGGTGTATGCCAGCAACTTCACGCCAACGCGCTTCGCGGCGTCGATGACGTTCTTGTGCTGCGGAAAGCGTTGGCCCACTTCGCTCGACGACACCAGCAGCACCTGCTCGGCACCGTTGAAAGCCGCGTCGAGCGTGGCGGGCTGGGTGTAGTCGGCGGTACGCACTTGCACGCCCAGCGCAGCGAGATCGGCCGCACGAGCCGGGTTGCGCACGGCGGCGACGATTTGCGCTGCGGGCACCTTGCGGGCGAGCAGGGAAGTGATGACGAGGCGGCCGAGCTGGCCGGAAGCTCCGGTAACGACGATCATGATGCGAACTCCTGTAGTGGAAGGTTGGTAGTTCGCAGCCTATCGACTAAACTTACTTTTCGTAAGTACGCACCTGAAAGTTAGTGTCATGCCCAACGCTCACCCCGCCCCCGCCGAAAGCGCAGAAACCTTGTCGGAAAGCCTGATGCGCGGCAACGTCTTTGCCGAGCTGTGCCCCTCACGCGAAGTGTTGCAACACGTCACCAGCCGCTGGGGCGTGCTGGTGCTGGTCGCTCTGCTGGGCGGCACGCATCGCTTCAGCGACCTGCGCCGAAAGATTGGCGGCGTGAGCGAGAAGATGCTGGCGCAAACGCTGCAATGGCTGGAGCGCGATGGCTTCGTGCTGCGCGTGGCCTACCCGGTGGTGCCGCCGCATGTCGAGTATTCCCTCACCCCGCTCGGCCAGGAAGTCGCACAGCGGGTTCAGGCGCTGGCCGACTGGATCGAAGGCAACCTCGCCACGATCCTTCAGGCCCGCGGCACCCAGACCGAGGCAAAGCACTGATACCGGCCAGGGCTCGCTGACGCGAGCGGCAACGACCACCGTCCTGCTAAGGTATGAGTCCTCATCCGGTACGCCAGACCACCACCATGCGCCGAGTTCTGCGAAGCGCCTTCTTTCTTGCCCTGCTGACCCACGCGATGCTGGCAGGCGCTGCACCGCTCGCGGTGGGCGACACGCTTCGACTGCCACGCCTTGAGGACCAGCACGGCCGCGCGTTCGACGTCGCACCCGCGACACGCACCTTGCTCTTTGCAGCAGACAAGGCCGCCAGCGATCTGGTGATGCAGGTCTTCGACGGCATCGGTGCCGAGCGCCTCGACGCCATGCAACTGCGCTATGTTGCCGATATCAGCGCCATGCCGGCACTGGTCACAAGCATGTTTGCGCTGCCTGCGCTGCGCAAACGCGCCTATCCGGTGGGCCTGGCGCGCGATGCCACGCTGACCGCTGAACTCCCCCGCGAAGGCGGTAGCGTCACCGTGCTGCGCATCGAAGCCGGCCGCATCACTGCGCTTGCCTACGCCGCAACGCCAGGCGCACTGAAACGCGCGTTGGGCCTCCCGGAGTAGGCCAACTCGCCTGGCACGCGGCCCATCGCCCACCCGAACCGCAGCAAACCCTGAGGAGCATCGTATCCATGCGCAGCATGATCTTCGTCTTGGCGATGCTGGCCAGCACGTCTGTCGTCGCTGAAGTGCCGGCCTCGTTGAGCGGCCCCCAGTTCGACGCCGCCTTGCAGCAAAAAGGTGATCCGGCACGCGGCAAGGCGGTATCGCGGAATGCGCCGGATGCCACCACAAAGATGCGTCAGGGCGCAGTAGCGGCACGATTCCGCGTCTCGCCGGGCAGCATGCGTCCGTAATCCGCAAACAGTTGCTCGACATACGCACCGGCAAACGCAACAACCCGCTGATGGCGCCGATTCTGGACGACCCAGATCTCACGCTCGACGCGATCGCCGATGTCGCCAGCTACCTTGCCTCGTTGCCCGTAGCCGGCCCCACCGGCAAGGGGCCAGGTACGATGATCGGCCTCGGCCGATCGCTGTATATCCAAGACTGCGCGCGCTGCCACGGCGCAAACGGCGAGGGCATCGCCGAACAGTTCAACCCGCGCCTCGTCGGCCAGCACTACGGCTACCTGTTGCGCGAACTCAAGCTGATCCGCAGCGGCGAGCGCGGCAATTCCAACGCCGACATGGTCGGTGTGCTCAAGCCATATGCGGAGTTGGATCTGGAGTCGCTGGCGGATTTTCTGTCGCAGTTGCCTGCGCCCTGATCCGGGCTGCCGATAGAAAGCCAGCCATCGCGCGAACGCGTCGGACACACGAATCTGGTCGCATTGCGAACATGACCCTCGCGACCACGCGACCAGACACCCTGTTCACCATGCTTGGAGCCGTGTGCAGCGACTCGTTGTTCGGTTGAACAAGACGGGCTTCAGCGCTGCAGAACGATCTGCACCAAGGCGCTAACTTCGTCACGGGGGGCGACACACACCAACGTTCTGGCTATGTCATGTGGTTATATATTCACGCTCTCGGAATTGCCTCGCAGAAGGTAATCGTTATTCGGCTGTGCACGCGCGAAGTTCTCGAACCAAACGGAGAAGTCGATGAAATGCGTGACACGATGGTCCACCCTCGTTCTGCTCGCAGTGCTCGCTGCCTGCGGTGGAAGTGGCGGGAGCAGCAACCCCGCGGCGCCGGCGGCAGCAGGTTTTACGCTGACGGAATCTCAGGTAACTACCCTGCCAAAGGACGAAATCGCCGCACTGACCAGCAAGGAATACCTCCTCTACCTCCCGGCTGACTACAAGGCCGATGAAGACAAAAAGTGGCCGTTGATCGTCTTCCTGCACGGCTCATCACCTTCACCGGAGCAGGAGAAGACGATGGCTATGCTGCGCAACGACGGTCTGATGTATGCCATCACTCAATCCGGCGTTCGCCCGGCGGCAATCGTTGTGGCGCCCCTGTCCAAGGAGGGTTACGTCTTTCGTCGCGAAGCCGTCGACGCAGCCATCCGGGACGTCCAGGCCCGCTACAAGGTCGACCCGAACCGCGTCAGCCTCACCGGCATGAGCCTCGGCGCGATAAATGCATGGAACATGAGCCTGAGCTGGCCCTACCGCTTCTCGGCAGTGGCACCCGTTGCAGGTGCGCTTGATAAGGAGGTGAGAGATCGCTACAGGTACGACAATGCCTTTTGGGGCGATGCCTTCAAGGCCCTCGCGGCAACGCCCTTCAGGGTGTTTCACGGATCGCGCGATACCGCGGTTCCGATTGAATATGCGGAGCATGTGGCTAGCCTGCTCACGGCGGCAGGCGGCACCGTGGACTTCAGACGCGCGGCGACGGACCACATCGGAACTGCCGGATTCGCGTTCACGCAGGAACTCGCCGACTGGCTCACTGCACAGCATAGAGATGGGGCGAACAGCGATCACCCGCCGATGAGCGACCCCACGCAGTATCCCGGACGCTACCTTGAGCTTTCAATGGAGCGTCCCGGCAGTCCGGTGTACGACAGCTGGATCGAACTGTTGCCCGACACAGCCAGCACTTTGAAGGAGACTGGGGAAGGTTGGAGGGGAGGACCACAGACGCTTGTGCATCTCGGCGATTCACGCTTCATGGACCCGTTCGGAAACGTAATGTGGGTCGGTAAACCCGACGCAAGCACGGGTCAGATGCAATGTTGGTACACCATGCACGACCCAGCAATCGGCCTCGGGGCGAACCGGATTCAGGGCTACCCGCGCCTTCCGGCGCGCGGACCCTGCTAGCACCCGTGCCGACGACGTGGGCCGTACGTGCGGTTCAGCAGGTCGTTGACACTCGGTATCCGTGCGGTGCGGGGGCCTGCAACATGCTCCGCAACCGCCACCTCGACGCTTGGACCGATCAATCCGGCAGATCGAAGAGCCCTGTGCGCCGGGCTATCAACCACGCGGGGCAGCGGCGGAGGCGACGGTCACTGGCGTCTGCACGACCGCCTGCGAGGCGACTTGCTGATAGCCGACCACCGTACCACCCACTGTGGCAGCAAAACCGGCAACGGCGATCAGGGCAGCGGCGAGGGCTTGGGTCGGGCGGATACGAAGGGCGTTCATGGCGGTCTCCTGTCTTTCACTTGGGGCAGCATCGGTGCTGCGTTGAGTGAAGGATGGATGAGCGCCCTGGTGGCCGCGAGCGGCCTGCGATGAACTGCAGCCGACGCGGAACAGGCTGCAGAAAACCGGCCGCAGACGGCGTGGGCCGCCTGCGGTAGCGGTGTCAGTAAAGGGTGCGCCCGTCGCCCAGCAGGTAGGCGTGGCAATCCACGGCCGCCTGGTCGCAGTGCTTGATCCAGGTGTCGCGGATCTCGGGGTTCCAACCGTCGAACGAGTCGGCATGCACCGAATAGCCGGCCCGCAGCGACAAGTCGTCGGACGCCAAGCGCCAGTTCAGCGGTGCGTCGGCAGTGCGGACGAGGTAGAGCACATTGAGCGTGATCTCGGGCAGCGCGACCGGGTGCGTGGCCGGGCAGCCGCTGCCGGTGGGGTAGGCCATGTGGCTCTTGTGGTTGGGCGAATCGAGATTGACGCCGTCCCAGCACTTCGGGAAGCGCACCGACATCTGCACGTTGTCGCCCACCGCGCAGTTCGGGATGGTGGCGAAGTGTTCCGGCGAGCTGCGGCAGGACCAGTTGGCGACGTCCTGCGCGCCCTTGGCCTTCATGTCGCCGGCGATCACGCGCAGGCCGGCGGGCATCGCCCGCACATCGGCCTCCTTCACGCCGCCGTAGCCGGACTTGTAGTACCAGATCGGGTCGCTTGGCACGATCGGTTTGTGACTGACCGTATCGATCAGCGCAGGCTCCCAGTAGGCCGACCGGTTGGCGATGCCGCCCGCACAGGTGGAGTTGCCGCTGCCGGGGAGCGATTGTGCGGTGGAATAGGCGTTGGTGCCCGTGTTGCCAAAGAACGCGTGCAAGTGCGACATGCCAGGCTTGCCCGGAAACACGATCGGATCGTCGAAGGCCATGTGCGAGAAACCGCAGATGGTGCGGAATGCGCCGACGCCGTCGCAGGAGGGCGTGCCGAGGTCGGTGGTGGGCAGCACCCGCAGCTCGCCATAGCCTTCGGTACCCATCGGAATCGCCGAGAGGTCGATCTGCGGGCACATCCCGCCGGCGTAACAGACATTGGGCGCCGCGATGGTGCCGGTCATCATCACGTCCGACACTTCACAGCGCTTCGTTTCGCCGGGCGCCGGGTCGCTGCCAAAGTTGGCCGCGCTGCAATGCCAGCCGAGGACGCTGTTGAGGTAGCGCTGGATCACCCACTTGCCGTCGGTGCCGTAGCGGATCTCGCGCAGGCCCTCGAATTCACACCCGCCAAAGTATTCAGCGCTGCACGGCGACCATGAGGTCGCGGCGACCGGGTTGAGAACAGGGCGTTCGGCAGCGAAGTGGGGCTGTCACCCGCCGCCTACCGGCAACGCTTCAGGATGCGAAACGCACCGGGCGCAGCGGCAATCACGCCCCCCTAGCTCGGCGGCTGCATCAGTGCGCCCCGCTGCAGCCGGTTGCGGCACAGGCGCTGCGGCTGAAAATGCGCCAGCAGGGCTTCGATCAGGGCTTCGGCGCGCGCGGAGTTATCCGCCGAGTAATTGCAGACGTAGGCATCGAGCGTCACCCCGCGGAGCTCCGGCCAGGTGTGCACCGCGAGGTGCGATTCGGCCAGCAGCAGCACGCCGGTGATGCCGGCGGGCGCGGTGTCCGGCGCAGGGAAGCGGTGGAACAGCTCCGACACCACGGTCAGCCCCGCCGCCAGCGTCTCAGCCCGGCAGACCGCGGCGAGCGCGCCGGTATCGGTCAGCAGCGTCTGATCGCAGCAGCAGTCGAGCAAGTCGGCGGTGAGATGGAGTCCGTGCATCGCGGCAGTTTGTGGGGGTCCGGCTGCGATGGTGCCACAGCAGCGCGCCAAATCGCAGTATGCTGATAGGGTCAGCGGGCTCCGCCGTCAACGTGGTGCTCGCCGCCCCGATCCAGCCAGGAGTCCGTATGGACGTACTGCACGATACAGCTCGGCCCGCCCAAGGAAGCGGCTTGGGGCGGGTCGCCGATACGCTGATGCGTCTTGGCCCGCGCCGCGGCCTGCTGCTTGCCACCGCGTTCGCGGTGCTACTGTCGCTGGCACTCACGCTCGCGGCCTATGTAGTGGTTGGGCGCCTGCCAGGGGTCGCCCCCTTGCTGATCGCCGCGCTTGCGCCACTAATCGTGATCCCGCTCTGCGTGGCGCCCTTCCTGCGCCTGCTGCACACGCTCGAGTCCATGCGCATGGAAGTCGCCCGGCTGTCGCAGATCGACGAGACCACCCACACCTACAACCGCCGCTTCTTCCTGCAGATGGCACAGCGCGAGTTCGACCGCGCCCGCCGCTATCACCACCCGCTCGCGATCGTGATGCTGGAGATCGAAGACTTTGCCGCCATCGTCGCGCGGCACGGCCATGTCGCGAGCGATGCCGTGCTGCGGCGCATGGCGGGCATCGCACTCGGCAGTACCCGCACGCTCGATGTCGTCGCGCGCTTCGAAGGAGCGCGCTTCGCGCTGCTGCTGCCCGAGACCGACGGCGCCGCCGCAGACCTTGTTGCCACCCGTCTGGCGCATGAACTCGCAGGCGACCCGGTACAGTGGGCCGGGGGCGAGATCATCGCCAGTGCGCGTAGCGGCAGTGCCCAATTGCAGCCCGAAGACGAAGCGCTCGACAGCCTGCTGCGGCGCGCCGAACTCGCGCAGCGCCGCCACTAACCCCCCCTCACAGGCCACGCTGGCGTTGCACCGCCCAGACCGCCGCTACAACCCCGGCGAGCATCAGCGCCATGCCGGCCAGCACCGCAAGCGCTTCGCACACGATCGGTTGCCCGCTCAGTGCGACAGGCAACAGCCGACTCGCGCAGTTCCAAGTGCCTGCTTCATCCGGTGACTCGGCGCAGCCAGCGTTCCAGCGTGGGCAAGCCGTTCGGAAGACGCGGCGGCGCCAGCGCGAGTCCCAGCAGCACACCGCAGCTATTGGCGAGCATGTCGAGCGGATCGTAGGTGCGATACCCCGTCATGCCCTGCAGGAATTCGAGCACCACCCCCATCGACACAAGCAGGCCCAAGGCAAGGAAGCGCGAACGCCGCGCGTACAACAAGCGGGTGAACCAGGCTGCCAGCGTGCCGTATGCGATGAGGTGGCCGCTCCAGTTGCCCGGATCGCCCGGCACTTCGGGCGGCTTGGGTTCGAGAGAGAAGAAGATCACCAGGGCGACAAGCGCCCAGCCCATGCCCCACCACAGGCGCGCACGCTCGAAATGCGGGGCGCTCATCGGTCCGCTCATACCGCGTCCTCGCGATAGATCGCCACCTGCGCGGCACCGCCCTCGCTCACCGCTGCGCGATACATGCCCTCGCTGTTGAAAGGCATTGCAATTTGACCGTTACGGTCGACCGCGATCACACCACCGGTACCACCAAGCTCGGTCAGCGTCTCACGCAAGGCCGATTCGGTCGCTTGCGCGAGCGATTGCCCGGCCAGGCGCATGCGCGCCGAGATCTCGTGCGCGACCGCGCCGCGCACGAAGGATTCGCCGTGCCCGGTGCATGACACCGCGACGGTGTCGTCGGCCCAGGTGCCGGCACCGATCACCGGGGTGTCGCCAATGCGGCCCGCCATCTTCGCCGTACGCCCGCCGGTGGAGGTGGCGGCAGCGAGGCACCCCGCCGCGTCGCACGCGACTGCACCGACGGTGCCGTGGCGGACCTGCTCAGAGGCTTCACTTTCGCGCCCACCCGCCGCGATGCGTGTCAGCTCCTGCTGAAGCGCCTGCCAGCGCGCCTCGGTGTAGAAGTAGTTCGGCAGATCGAGCGCCAGACCACAGCGCTCGGCGAATCGCTCGGCCGCTTCGAAGCCAAGGGTCACATGGGGCGTGCGGCGCATCACCTCGCGCGCCAGCTTCACCGGGTTCCGCACACGTCGCAGGCCGGTCACCGATCCGGCCGCGCGTGTGCTGCCGTCCATCACCGCGGCTTCGAGTTCAACGAAGCCGGCCTCGTTGAACACCGCGCCGCGCCCCGCGTTGAAACGCGGGTCGTCCTCCAGTACCACCACGGCCGCCTCAACCGCATCGAGCGCAGGGCCGCCGCGGCGCAACACCGCATGACCGGCTTCGAGTGCGGCCGCAAGGCTGGCGCGCAGCGCGACCTCGTCGCCGGCGCTCAAGTCACAGCGCCGGATCGTGCCGGCGCCACCATGGATCGCAAGTGAGAAACGCATTGTCGACTCGACACGTGGAGGGTTTGCAATTGTAGGCGCTGCGCGGCGCTTACATCTGATTGCACCTCCACCCGCGGCAAGCGCACATCGCAACCGCGCAGCCACTAAGGTGTTGCGCTTTCATCCACGCGGTCTCTTGAACATGTTGCGCGCCTCACTTTCCAGCCTTCTTGTCGCGGTAGTCGTCGCCGGGTGCGCGACGCAATGCGGTCCGGACGAAAGTCGTCGGGGGCCGCCATCGGGTGAGGGGCGATCGCAGCGTGGTGGCCCCGGCGAGCAACGCGGCGGCGCAATCGAGCAGCCGCAGGATTCGCTCACGATGCAACTGGAGCTGCTGCACGATGCGCTGCGGCTGGATCGCCGTCAGGAGGCACTTTGGCTCGCCTATACCGACCGCCTGCAGGCGCTGTTGTCTGACATGCAGCGCCCGCGCGCCGTTTCCGCACAGGGCGATGCACTGCATCGCGTGGAAGACCGCATCACACCCTTGCGCAACCGACTCGCCGCACTCGACCAGATCAGCGCCGCAGCGGGCGATCTCTACCGGGTGCTCGACGAACGTCAGCGCGGCGTCGCCGATGAAATGCTGCCGGCGACGGTGCCATTGCTCGCCGACCGGATCGAGATGGAAAACAGCCGCAACAGTGACATGCGTGGCCCCGGCAGCGATATGCAGCAGGGCGGCCAGCGCCGCCGCCGCTGACGTCATGCCGTGCCCTAGTGCAGCACGCGCGGCCCGGTGTAGAGGCTGACCACCTCGGCGCCGGTCAGCGTGACCTCGCCGTTGCGGCGGTTGTCGCCAGTATCGGAATACTCGAAGCGGTAGGTACGCTGCAAGCGCAGTTGGCCGTCGTCGTTGCGGGCCAGCCGCAGCTTTGCGATCGCGACCGTCTCGTCGAGCAGTTGCAGGCCTTCGCGCTCGCACTGCCGGCGCGCCGCGACAATGCCTGCATCACGCGCGCGCAGGCTATCGAGCCAGAGCCAGACCAAGCCGGCAAGCAGCAGCAGCGCAGTGAGTTCCCAGCCGCCGATCATGGGCGCTTCACACGGATCGTGGCGCCCGCTGCGCGGACGACTTCACCGCCAACGAGCTTGCGTTTCTTGCGTGTTTCGACCTCGCCGTCGACGGTGACGACACCGTCGGCGATCATGGTCTTGGCATGGCCGCCAGACTGCGCAATGGCCAGCAGCTTGAGCAGATCGCACAGCGCGACATGCTCGCGGGTGAGGGGGAAGACGTGTTCGGACATGATCAGTGCGCGAAGTGGGGCCAGCGCCTAGCTTACCGCGTAAGCTGCCTTATCATCCGTCACCCGATGCAGCGCCGCGCCAAGATGATTCGCCCCGTCCTTCAAGCCCTGATTCCGGCCCTACTGCTGGCCGCCTGCGCGACCGCGCCACAGGGTCTACCGCCCGAGAGCCCGTCGATCGAAGCCTTGCCTGCACCGCAACCAGGCGCAGCGCCAGGCATCGTGATTCCGCCGGCGGACGCAGATCGACCTTTGACACCGGTCGTGCCGGCTCCACCCCAACAGCCACCACGCCCGCCTTATCCCTCAGAGCGCGAGGGCGTCGCGCAGGTGCTGCGCCTGATTCCACCCAAGGTGACCGACCGCAACGGCTGGGCAGAGGACATCTTCCGCGCCTTTGCCGCGCAACAGCTCGCGCCGACCCAGGCGCAGTTCTGCGCCGCAATCGCAGTAATCGAGCAGGAATCGAGCTTCGTTGCGGACCCGCCGGTACCGGGCCTAGGCCACATCGTGCGCGAAGAACTTTACCGCAAGGCCGCCGGCTATCTGGTGCCGAAACTCGTTGTCGACATGGCGCTGCTGAAGCCATCGAAGGATGGCCGAAGCTATGGCAAACGCATCGATGCGCTGCGCACCGAGCGGGAAATGAACAACCTGTTCAACGAAATGGTCGCCGAGTTGCCGGACTTCGCGAAGGCGCTCGGCAACAAGAATCCGATCCGCACCGGCGGGCCGATGCAGGTGTCGGTGAGTTTTGCCGAGGACTACCTGCAAACGCATCGTTACCCCTACCCGCGTCGCGGCACGGTACGCGACGAGGTGTTCACACGGCGCGGCGGGGTCTATTTCGGCATCGCCAACCTGCTCGACTATCCGGCGAGCTATCCGTCGCCGCTGTATCGCTTCGCTGATTTCAACGCCGGCCGCTATGCGTCGCGCAATGCGGCATTTCAGGCCGCGGTGGCACGCCTTTCGGGGCGGAAACTCTCGCTGGATGGCGATTTGCTGCGCTATCGCGATGGCCAGGCCTTGCGCGAGCAGAGCAGCACCGAGCTTGCGCTGCTCGCCCTGGCGGGCAAGCTCGGCCTGAACGCCAGCGAGATCCGGCGCGATCTGCTGCTCGAAAAGTCGGCGGCTTTCGCACAGAGCCTGTTGTGGCTGCGTGTGATGGCGCAGGCGGACCATGTCGCGGGCAAGCCTGTGGCGCGCGAATTGCTGCCGCAGATTCAACTGCAGAGCCCGAAGATCACGCGCAAGCTCACGACCGAATGGTTTGCAAAGCGTGTCGACGGCCGCTGGCAGGCCTGCATGCAACGCTGAAATGAACAAAGCCCGCGTCGCTCCGGGTTTCGATCAAACGCCGCGACGCCGGCTGACGACAAATTGCAATGCATCGGGCAGGAAGGCAAGACAATCCGCCTCGAAATCATCGTAGGCAGCATGCAGTTCGGCGATCGCCCCGGCGAGCGGATTCGGCTGCCGCGCGCGGCGCAGGCTCATGCCATCCAGCGCGGCGCCAACATGCTCGGTATCAACATAAGCGGCGAGCCAGTCGTGCCGCTGCATGCGTGGCAGCACCGCGGCAAAGCTCGCGGGCAGTGCCGTCGCCCGGTCCGTCGCTTCAGCATAAAGCTGGGCGGTGAAGAGCGTCAGCGGCAATGAATGGAAACGCGACCAGTGACGCGCGAGGAAATGGTCATAAAAGAGATCGACGAGGATACCGGCGTATCGGCGCCGCTCCGCGCTGACACGCGCACGGCTCGCGCGGAAAGCCGGATGCTGTTCGGCCCACACGTCGATCGCACGGTGCAGCGCAACCCCGGCGGCGAGATCCGGCGGCAGATCGCCAGGCAACGGCCCCTTGACGAAGTCACCGGCGAGACCGCCAACACGGTCGGCCGCCGCGTCCCCGGCAAGCCAGGCGTGGGCGAGGTAGTTCATGACAAGCTCTGAGGCGCACACATGGTGCGAGGGTGCGCGCATGCCGACCTTTCACGCAAACCCTGTCTGAGCAGACTTGGCTTGTTGCAGATCAAGGCGCCCTCCGTTGCAGCTCGCTAGCGTGGCCGGACGCGCTGCGGGCGTCTGTCGCCCTTGCGGCCGGAAACCGGGGGAGGAGGAGGATGGGATTGGGGAATACGGATCGGCAATTCGGGCCGGTGGCGCGCGCGCTGCACTGGTGGAGCGCGCTTCTGGTAATCGGCGCCATCGCGCTGATCGAGGCCAAGGGGTGGTTTGAGAAAGGCAGCGACACGCGCGCCTTGCTCGGTCTGCTGCACATGCAGGCCGGCGCGCTGATCTTGCTGCTAACCGTGCCACGCATCGTCTGGCGCTTCACGCAGCCGCTGCCCCCCATAACCCCGGCGCCACCACCGTGGCAGGACGGGCTCGCGCATCTGATGCACTTCGTCTTCTACGCCGCATTGATTGCGCTACCGATCAGCGGTGTGCTGATGAAACAGGCCCATGGTGACGCCGTGGTGTTGCTTGGCATGAGCCTGCCCGCGCTGATCGCGCCCGATCCGGGCCTGCGCGAGTATCTGCATGAGCTGCACGAACTGCTGGGCAACGCGATGATTGCGTTGATCGTGGCGCATGTGGTGGCCGCAGTAGTGCATCACCGCGTGCAGCGCGACGACACCCTGACACGCATGTTGCCGGGTAAAGGCTGAAAAGCCGTGCAATTCGGCCAAAGGATTTGTGCTCAAATGCCGTAAAGTCGGTTTGATACACATTACGCACGAACTCCCCCGAGATGATCAACCGCGTCGAACTGCATTCGGCATGGAATGCATTGGTCCAGGCTTGGCGCCCGGTCTGGCAGGCAAGCCATGACATGGCCCGCTGGCAGGCCTTCGCGACGCATTGCGAACGGCTGGCACAGCTGGCCCATGCGGGGGAGCTGGCGGCGGTTGAAACCGCCATGGCACCGCTGGTGGATTTCCTCGCGACCCTGCGCACGCCAGGGGACGCCGAGAAGGCGCGGGTCGATCAACTGCTGCCCGGCGTCTTCGCGGCCGTGCGTTCAGCGCTCGCCGAACGCGCCCGTCAGCCGGAGCGTGTGCCGGGCGATGACAGCCTTCCGCTGGTCGTGATGCTGGCCCACGACGGCCAGGCCTACAACGACGTGGCGCAGCAGATGGAACACTACGGCTACAGCTTCAAGGTGTTCGGCCAGTATCGCCACGGCGTGCGCTATGCCGCGATGAACCGCGCGGTGGCAGTGATCGCGGAACTCAGCGGCGAGCTCGACGCGGAGACCACGGCGGTCATCACCGAGATGAACCGCTGCAATCTGAAGTGGTTCGCGCTGTCGCCCGAGGGCAGCTTCAACATCCGGCTGCAGGCGGTGCGGTACGATGCGCAGGGCTTCTTCGTGGCACCCATATCGGTGTCGGCGCTGGTCGACGCGGTCGATCCGCTGGCCTTCGAGTACAAGGACGAGCCTTACCGCGTGCTCACGCTGGACGACTCGCCCACGGTACTTGCAACCGTTGAACGCATTCTCGGCCAGTTTCCGAACATCCATGTGCGCGGCCTGCGCGAACCCTCGCGCATCCTCGAAACGCTGATGGATTTCGCGCCGGATGTGCTGCTGCTGGACTTCCACATGGACGGCTGCACCGGCCTTGAAGTGGCGCGCATCATCCGCCAGAACAAGGCCTTCGAGTCGATCCCGATCGCCTTCCTGACCAGCGAGACCAGCGAATCGATCCAGCAAGAGGCAATGCGCCAGGGCGGCGACGACTTCCTGACCAAGCCGATCTCGGCTGCGCAACTGGTCAACGCAGTGGTGAGCAAGGCGGAGCGCTACCGCGGCCTGCGCCGCCTGATGGTGGAAGACAGCCTGACCGGTCTCTACAACCATGTGAAGACCAAGACGCTGCTGCAGCAAACGCTGCTGCTGGCGGAACGTCAGGGCGTGCCGGTGAGCTACGCGATCCTCGACATCGACCACTTCAAGCAGGTGAATGACACCTACGGACACACCACCGGCGACAAGGTGATCAAGTCACTCGCGCGCTACCTGCGTTTGCGCATGCGGCGCTCGGACGTAGTTGGCCGATACGGCGGTGAAGAGTTCGTCGTGGTGCTGTTCGACAGCACACCTGAAGACGCACTGGAGCGTGTCGAAGCCCTGCGCCGCGGCTTCAGCGGAATCTTCCACCAGACCGATCAGGGCATGTTCGCGGCAAGCTTCAGCGCCGGCATCGCACACTTCCCGGCCTACCCGACGATGATGGAGCTGATGGTCGCGGCCGACGATGCGCTCTACGCCTCCAAGCGCGCTGGGCGCAACCGCTGCACGCTGGCGGAACGCAGCATCCCGGACTGACGTTCAAATGCACGCTGGCTGTTTGCCAGTGCTGCAGCCCGCAATACCTCTGAAACGGCGGGGCTTAGGCCGGCCGAACTGGCGCCATCACCAGCGCATCACCTTGCAGCACCGGTTTGCCGCCCACGCTGCAAACGCAATCGAGCTCGATGCGGTTCTTTTCGCGGTCCACCGATTTCACCGTGACGCTCGCAGTGACGGTATCGCCGAGCTTCACCGGCCGGCGAAAGCGCAGCGACTGGCCGAGATACACGGTGCCCGGGCCGGGCAGGTGATTGCCGAGCAGCGCGGAGATCAGGCTCGCCGTCAGCATGCCGTGAACGATGCGGGCGCCGAACTGCGTTGAGGCGGCGTAGTCGGCGTCAAGGTGCACCGGGTTGGTATCGGTGGAGACGTCTGCGAAGGCGCGCACGTCGGCGTCGGTGAAGGTCTTGCTGATGCTGGCAGTCTCGCCCTCCGCGATCTCATCGAGGTAGCGCGGGGCGGAAGGGGTGACACGCATGCGGAACTCCGGATCGAAAGGAGTGGTGGATTATGCGCAGTGATGCGTCACAGCGCATCACTGCAGCTCAAGACCTGGCCGGCCTGCCAAGCCGCGGTCCACTCGGGCAAACCCACGCGGATACACCGCGCAGGTGCAGTTCGGCAAGCGACGGCGCATCGTCGAACGCCCACATCATGATGGTGTGGCCGAAGTGCGTCGGGCCCCAGAAGCTGATCGCCCGATCCAGCCCTCGCAGCTCTACCCGATCATAGCAGCGCATTTCCGAGTGCGACTCAAAATCGGTGTCGCTACTGCCATAGGAAAAATTGCGTGCGTTGCGCACGATCAGTACATTGCGGTCGGTCGTCGCCGTAGGCGGGTTCGCCACATCCGGCAGCCAGTCGCGCGGCTCACCACCGAAGTGATCGCCGCACCGATAGCCGGCATCGCTGGCGTGATGGGCGCAGCGGGCAGTTCGCAATCGGCGCCCGCCGGCCCTATGACAAATTGACCCGCCTCAAGCCACACCAACAGCTACCATGACAAGGCTGTGCACAGCACCGCAGAATGCATTTGTCGCCAGCGCGTGACGCGCTTTGCGACGTGTCCATCGAGACCATGAATCAATACCGGCACAGACCGGCAACCGGGGGAGAAACCATGACTGCGCCACTGCGCTACGCTCGCATCGAAGACTCGATTGATGCGCTGATCGAACGTGTCGGCAAGAACATCGTGATGGCGATGCCGCTCGGCATCGGCAAACCCAATGCCTGGATCAACGCACTCTACCGGCGAGCAAAGGCGGATCCGACACTCAAGCTCAAGATTTTCACCGCCCTGTCGCTGGATCGCCCGCGCGGCAAGAGCGCGCTGGAACAGCGTTTTCTCGCGCCCCTCGTCGAGCGCGTGTTCGGCAACTACCCGGACATGGACTACTCGATCGACGTCAAACGCAATGCGTTGCCGCCTAACGTAGAGATCTGCGAGTTCTTCCTGAAAACCGGTGAGTATCTCGGCAACGCCAACGCACAGTCGAACTACGTGTATTCGAACTATACCCACGCTGTGCGCGATGCCCTGGCACAAGGCGTAAACGTTTTCGCACAGGCGATTGCGGTGGAGGAGACGCCGGACGGTCCGCGCTATTCGATGTCCTGCAACACCGATCTGACGATCGATGCGCTGGAGCAGGCAAAGCGCGATGGTCTGCGAATGCTCTTGGTTGGCGTAGTGAACCGCGAGCTTCCCTTCATGCCGAACGACGCGATTCTGCCTGAGGACGACATCTCGATCCTGGTCGACGATCCGGCCTCCACGCACACGATCTTTGCGCCGCCCAACATGAAGGTGGATGACCAGGACTACGCCATCGCGCTGTACTCGAGCAGCACCGTGAAAGACGGCGGCACGCTGCAGATCGGTATCGGCTCACTCGGCGATGGAATCGCGCACGCACTGATCCTGCGC
>JAJZLD010000265.1 GCA_021803785.1 Pseudomonadota bacterium
CGCATCGTTGCCCCGATATCTGGCGCGTGGAGAAGTCCAGAAGGTTCTCGATGCCATCGATCGAAGCACATCACTTGGTCGGCGAGACTACGCGGTGCTGCTACTGCTCGCACGCCTGGGATTGAGAGCCAGTGAAGTAGCGACGTTGTGCCTTCAGGATATCGATTGGCAGGATGGCGTGTTGTCGATCCGGGGAAAAGCACGTCAAAGAGCGCAGATGCCACTGCCGAGCGAGGTGGGAGCCGCGATCGGCGATTATCTACAACATGGCAGGCCGCGCTCCCAAAGCCGACGAGTATTTCTGCGCGAGTGGGCCCCGCAGATCGGCTTCGCATCGGCTGCAAGTGTGACGATGATTGCGCGCACGGCGCTCGATCGAGCGCAGGTCGACACGCCTCGTAAAGGCGCGCATGTGTTCCGACATACTTTGGCCACCACATTACTGCGCTCCGGAGCGTCGCTGACGCAGATCGGGCAGCTTCTGCGCCATCGCTCTCAAGACAGCACTCGGATTTATGCCAAGGTCGATATTGAGGCATTGCGGGGTTTGGCGATGCGGTGGCCGGGCGGTGTGTCATGAGCGCCTTAGAGACCGCCGTGGCGGAGTACATCGCCCTGCGCCGCAGCCTTGGATTCAAGTTCTTCGCTCCGGAGCAACGACTGAAGGGCTTCGTCCGCTTTATGGCGCAACGTAAGGCCACGGTCATTACGTATCCGCTCGCTTTGGAGTGGGCAACGCAACCGCCGAACAAGCGAGCCTCGTGGGCTCTGCGGTTTTCTGACGTGCGCGGGTTGAGTCAGTATTTGCGTAGTCGCGAGCCTCGTACGGCGGTGCTGCCCGCGCGAGTGCTGCCTTATTCTAAGCGCACCAAGCCCCACCTGTATTCGGATCGTGAGATCAGCCAGCTTCTGGCGGCAGCGTTCGCCTTGCCGCCGGCCAAAGCACTGCGTCGCTGGACCTATCATTGCCTGTTTGGGCTGCTCATTGTCACAGGCCTGCGGATCGGCGAGGCAATGGCCCTGAAGCGCACCGATGTTGATCTCACGGAAGGGATTCTCAGGATTGACGGGGCCAAGTTCGGTAAGACGCGTCTGGTGCCCCTGCATGCGACGACCTGTACGATCCTTCGCCGTTACGCCAGGCAACGAGATGCGCATCTTGATCCGCCTCGAAGCCCTTATTTCTTCGTTGCGGAGCAAGGTGGGCGACTGCGGCACCAGTACGTGTATACAGTGTTCTGGCGACTCTCGCGACAGATCGGTCCGCGGAACCCCTCGGATCACACCGGGCCTCGCATTCATGACTTTCGCCATTGTTCCGGCAGCCGGATTATTCCGGCAACGGACGTTCGGGGGCTCTGTTTCCCGGGGGATCGCGCGAGCGGGTACGCATCGGTGGCGGAATAATCAGAGGGTATTGAGGAAGGCCAAGATGCGATCGCTGGGCCGATACCGAGTGGTACGCGCCTTTGTAGCGGCCGTTTTTGCCAAGGCATCTTCCTTGAGCTGCATGTCAGCTTGCAGGTACATCGATGTGGTTTCAACGTTCTCGTGACCCAACCAGAGCGCGATCACGGAACGATCGACGCCATGGCGAAGTAAGGTCATTGCCAATGAGTGCCTCAGGGAATGGAACGTCACCCGTTTCTTGATCAATGACGGGCAGTGACGGCGAGCGACAAGCAGATGCTTTTCGAGCAGGTATTCCAAGCCGTCATGTCCCAAGGCGGTGCCCCGCGTAGTCGGGAAAAGCGGATCGGACGGTTGCCCCTCGCGTTCCCGCAACCAAGCGCGCAGCACCGACACCGCTTCCCTACGAAGCGGTGTGCATCGGGTCTTCCTGCCTTTGCCCAAGCATTGTACGTGTGCGCCAGTTCCCAGGATGATGTTCTCGCAGCGAAGTCCGATGACTTCTGCCGCCCGCAGTCCAGTCTGCACGGCGAGGAGCAATATCGCTCGATCGCGCCGCCCGCTCCAGGTTTTGAGGTCTGGAGCTGCAAGCAGAGCGTCCGTTTCCGCCGGCGTGAGAAAGCAGATGGCCCGACGCACGTAGCGTTTACTGGGTATGGCCAGCACGCGCTGCGCCAGGGCACTGTACTCCGGTGCATGCAAGGCAACGTAGCGAAAAAAGGAATGAATAGCGGCGAGGCGCACGTTGCGGCTGCGGGCGCTGTTACCGCGTTTTTTCTCCAGGTGATCGAGGAACGTACCAAGGAAGGGTGTATCCAGGTCCGGCACGGTTACTTGCGAAGGCGCTCTACCGAGGCGTTGCTGTACGTACTGCAGCAGAAGGCGAAAAGTATCGCGATAACTGGCAATGGTGTGAGGACTGACCTGTCGCTGTTGCATCAGTCGATCCACGAAGAATGACTCCAGCAGAACGGGGAAGGATTTGGTGGCATTCATGACCGAGCCCTCCGCTCCGATCGCTCCATCCGCTTCAGTGCGTAGCGCAGTAACTGCGGAGTCGCCGTCAGGTACCACTGCGTGTCCGTGATGTGGGCGTGCCCCAAGTACGTGGAAAGCTGCGGCAGGTGGCGCTCGACGTCGACGCCACGGCGATACCACTTCAACAGTGTCTGGATGGCCAGTCGGTGGCGCAGTCCATGCAGACGCGGTCCATGCGAGTCGCCGGGAGCGCGAAGGCCAATCTGGTGCGAGAGTTTGACGAAGGTCCAGCGGAGCACGTCATAGGTCACTCGAGTGCCCCGGTCGGAGAGAAAGAAGCAAGGACTACTGGGGCTGGGAACCAGGCGATCCCGACGCCTCGCATAACGCTTCAACGCGCGTTGCGTGGAAGCGTGAACCGGAACGTATCGGCTTTTGCCGAATTTGCTCTGGCGAACGGTGAGCACGCCACTTTCCAGGTCCACATCGTCACGAAGGAGATGCAATGCCTCGTTCGCGCGCAGACCGGTAGCGACGTACAACCCAAAGAGCGTGGCGAACGTGTGCGGTCGCAATCCGATCGCGGAGGGCAATTGCGGGGCCGCCTTGATCAGATCGAGAACTTGCTCATCGCTGTAGAGATTCGGTGAGACGCGCCGATACTGATAGGGCAGCAGATCGGGTGGCGGCACTACGTTGTGCGGATCGATGCCATGACAGTATCTTGCGAAGCGCCGCACCATTCCCAAGCGGTTGGCCCACTGGACTGGCGTGGCATGGGCGGGTTGGGTCGCCCACTTCAAGGCGAGTTCGGTGGTAATGTAGTCCGCACGCTCGCGTTTGGCGAACTCGACGAACCGTTGCAACAGCCGCCCGGCCAGGCGCAGCTTGTATCCCAAGGCGCGACGTACTGCGAGGTACTCCTCAAGCGCGGTGTGCAACGAACTCATGCCCCACCCCCCATCCACGGAAGGGCAATGCCGCGCAGGGCGTCGATATCAACCTTGGCGTAGATCTGCGTCGTCGTCGGCTGGCGATGGCGAAGGAGTTGGCCGATCTCCCCGAGCGATGCGCCTCGGCGCAGCATCTGCGTTGCCAGGGAATGGCGAAATAGGTGCGCCCCTTTGAACGCCGGACTCAGTCCGGCACGCTTGAGGGCACGACGCACCACACAGCAAATGGCGCTGAGGCGAAGGGCATGCCACGGCGCTTTCAGCCGGATGAAGACCTTGCGAGTCGAACAGGTCGGACGCACATGACGCAGATAGTGAACGAGCGCTTTGCCCACCTCCTGAGGCAGCGGCAATCGTTCGAATCTCTGACCTTTGCCGCGGACGAGCACCTCGCCGCGTTCCCAGTCCAAATCGTCCAAGGTCATGGCGAGCACTTCGCCACCGCGCAAACCCAGTCGAGCCAGAAGCAGCAAGATCGCGTAGTCGCGCTGGCCGGAGGGCATGCTGTGATCGCAGCTCTTGAGCACTCGCTCGACCTCCTCTGGCGGAAGAAACTTTGGAATGTCGGACAGTCGCCAATCAGCTACCCCCAACAATGCTCCGGCTAGGTCTGTCTTTGTCTTGCCACGCTGGTGCAGAAAGCGCAGAAACGAGCGCGGTGCCGTGACGGTCAGCTGGGTATGCCTGCGACCGACACGCTGCCCTTCACGAACAATGAAGCGATGCAGGTCCCTCGGGGTGAGGTCGCGAAGACGCACGATCTTGTTCTGAAAATGCGCGTTCAGAAATCGCTGCACGATGGGGAGATAACCATCCACAGTCGCGCGCGCCAAGCCTCGCTCGCAACTCAGGAATCTCTCGTAGTCGCGTGCGAGCTGACCCATAGTGGAGCGATCGATGGCGGGATGTAATACGGGGGTCAGACCTCGGTCGCGCAAAAACATTAGCAACTGCTCACCGGTGAATCGATCGCCGCGTCCGCTTGCTCGGCGACGGGGACCGTGAAACTGCTGGAGCTTCTCCTCATCCAGCTTTGTCAGCGTTAGTCCATGCCGCGCGATCCATTGACTGAGGTCCACTGCCAGCGCGCACTTCGTCTTTACGGTCTGCGAGGCGTAACCCTCGCCGGTGAGGAACTCGGCAAATTGATCGATGTGCGGGACTATCGGCCCACTGCGATTGGCCATCGTCTGTCTCCTGGGTAGGGGGAAGATCCCCCGCGTGAGACCAGAACCGACTGCACCCACAATATCGAGATCGAAATCGACACTGCGGGATCTCGATGAATCCGCTTCCTTCGGGAACCAGCTGTTTTGTGACCGCCGTCTCGGTGGCTACCGGCCGGCCTTTGCGCCGTGCACGCGCCCCCGATTATTCCGCCGCCGATGCGTACCCGATCGCGCGATCCCCCGGGAAACAGAGCCCCCGAGCGTCCGTTGCCGGAATAATCCGGCTGCCGGAACAATGGCGATAATTCCGCCGGCGGAATTAT
>JAJZLD010000266.1 GCA_021803785.1 Pseudomonadota bacterium
TCGATCAGGGTCAGCCTTTCCCGCGGCGGGCCGCATCTCGCCCGACTACTACTGCATGGACGGCACGATTCCGCGCAAGCGGCTTGGCGAAATGCTCAACGCGATTGCCGAGATGGAGCGCCGCTATGCGCTACGTTGCATCAACGTATTCCATGCTGGCGACGGCAACCTGCATCCGCTGATCCTGTTTGATGCCGCTGCACCGGGCGAACAGGCGCGTGCTGAAGCATTCGGCGCGGAGATCCTCGAACGATCGGTCGCGTTGGGCGGTTCGATCACGGGCGAGCATGGCGTGGGCGTCGAGAAGATCGACCAGATGTGTGTTCAGTTCGGCGAGAACGAGTTGCGGATGTTCCATCGCTTGAAGGCGGCCTTCGATCCGGCTGGTTTGTTGAACCCAGGTAAGGCGATCCCAACCCTTAACCGCTGCGCCGAGGGCGGCCGCCAGCATGTGCAAGGCGGCAACTTGCCGTACCCCGAATTGGAGCGATTCTGATGGCCGACTCCTTGGATCCGGTTCTCGCAGACTGGCAGGCGCGCGTGCGCCGCGCGGCAGCCAGCGGGCAAGCCTTGGTATTGCAGGGAGGGGGAAGCAAGCGCTTTCTCGGTCGCTCGCCGATGGGTGAGGTCCTCGATACACGAGTGTGGAGCGGCATTCGGAGCTACGAACCAACGGAGTTGGTGGTCACCGTGCGGTCCGGAACGCCACTCGCTGAGCTGGAAGCGACCCTCGCGGAGCGAGGGCAGATGCTCGCCTTCGAACCGCCCCATTTTGGCCCGGCGACGGTCGGTGGGATGGTGGCCGCAGGCTTGTCCGGGCCGCGCCGCGCCAGCGCCGGTGCGGTGCGTGATCATCTGCTTGGCGTCACCTTGATGGACGGTCGTGGCGACGTTCTGCGATTTGGTGGCCAGGTGATGAAGAACGTGGCCGGCTACGATGTATCGCGACTGATGGCTGGGGCCATGGGCACTTTGGGGCTGCTGTTGGACGTGTCGCTGAAGGTGATGCCCCTGCCAGCCGCTGAGCGCACTGTGCGGCTGTCGATGACCCAGGGGGACGCCTTGCGCAGCCTGAACCGGTGGAGCGGGCAGCCGCTCCCGTTGTCCGCAAGCTGCTGGGCGGACGGTTTGCTGCATGTGCGCCTGTCGGGCGCTGCATCGGCCGTTGATGCCGCCATCAAGAAGATCGGCGGTGAGGTTCTGGAACCGGCCGCGCAGCAGGCGTTCTGGCGCGCACTGCGCGAACAGACGCATCCTTTCTTCGCGGGTAGCCGCCCGCTGTGGCGACTGTCTGTTCCGAGTTGCGAGGAGACGATTGGTCCCGCCGATGCGGGCCTGGTCGAATGGGGTGGCGCCCTGCGGTGGTTGCGTACGCCAGTGGAGGAGGGTGCAGCACTGGCCGAACATGTGGCCCGCCAGCACGGCAGCGTCATGTGCTTTCGCGCTGGCGAAGGTGCGTCCTGCGATGTGCCTTTCGGCCGCTTGAGTCCCGCCTTGCTTGGATTGCATCGTCGGCTGAAGGCGGCCTTTGATCCGGCTGGCGTTTTCAACCGTGCGCGCATGTACCCCGACTGGTGAGGCCGTCATGCAGACCAAGCTGGCTGATTTCATCCGTGACACCGCAGACGGCGCAGAGGCGGATGCCATTCTGCGCAAGTGCGTGCATTGCGGCTTTTGCACCGCGACCTGCCCGACGTTTCAACTTTTGGGTGACGAACTCGACAGCCCACGCGGCCGCATCTACCTGATCAAACAGATGCTTGAGGGGGAGGCGGTGTCGGCCCGAACGCAGTTGCACCTTGATCGATGTTTGACATGCCGCTCCTGCGAAACGACGTGTCCCTCTGGCGTTGAGTACGGCCGCTTGGTGGATATTGGGCGCAAATGGGCCGAGAACCTCGCGCCTCCGAGGTCGGCGCCGCAGCAGGTAAAACGCTGGTTGCTGGCGAACACGATTTCGCAACCGGCTGTTTTCGGCGCCGCCTATCGCGTGGCCCGGGCGCTGCGCCCGCTGATGTCGTCCACGCTTGCCGCAAAACTTGCGCCGTCGCGGCCGCGCGGCGTCTGGCCAAGCCCTCGGCACGCCCGGAAGTGGTTGGTGCTGGGGGGCTGTGCGCAGCCCGCGCTGATGCCGGACGTCAATGCCGCCGCCGCGCGGGTCTTGGATCGCATTGGTATTTCGCTGATCGAAGTCAGGCGTGATGGTTGTTGCGGTGCCCTGCGTAGTCATCTGAATGACCATGAAGGCGGGCGGGCGGATGCAACGCGTCTGCTTCAGCAATGGCAGCCGGCCCTTGAGCGCGGCGAGGTGGAGGGCGTGGTGATTACGGCCTCCGGCTGCGGTAGTTTCGTTCGCGAATATCGACATCTGTTCCGCGACGACGCGCCAATGCTTGCGCAAGCTGGAAAGGTCGTTGCGCAGACGCTCGACATTGCTGAACTGATCGCGCGGGAGACCCATGCGCTGGACGAATGCCTGGTCAAGCGAGTCCCGGGCGGTCGAGGTGTGATTGCCTTTCATTCACCCTGCACGTTGCAGCACGGCCTGCAGATCCGCGGCGTGGTGGAGGGATTGCTGCAGCGCGCCGGCTACGAACTGACACCTGTTGCGGATGCACATCTGTGTTGCGGCTCGGCCGGTTCGTATTCGCTGCTCCAACCTGAAATTGCTGCCAGTCTTCGCGATAACAAGCTCGCAGCGCTCGCGGCGGGTAAGCCGGAGGGTATCGCCAGCGCAAACGTCGGCTGCATCGCGCACTTGGGGAGTGCGGCTGACGTGCCAGTGCGACACTGGATCGAGTGGCTGGATGAAGCCTTGAGCACCTGACCGCGCAGTTTGCTCAACTTGCGTTGCGTGGGGCCGTTAACCCCCGAATGACCACAGTTGGACTCACTGTCTCCGCGGAAGACGAGCCCGAAGCGTTACTTGCGCGTGGCTTACAGTTGCCGCCGCAGCCGGCTGCCTTGCAGGCGCTGCAAATGCTGGCTCTGGCCGAAAATCCCGATATCCGGGATGTGTCGAGGGTGATAGCCAGCGACGCTGCGCTCACTGCCGGGCTTTACCGCATGGCCCGTTCGCCGCTGTTCGCACGCCCTTCGCCGCCGAAAACGGTGGAGCAGGTCGTTCTATTGCTCGGTTTGCCGCGCACCTTGGCCCTAGCCCAGGCGCTGTGCGTGCAGCGCGCGATGGCCGGCGACGCGCGGGTTCTCGCGCACTTTTGGGCGCGATCGACCGCAATTGCCCAATTGGCGATGCTGATCGCTGCCCACCTTCCCGGTGCAAGACGAGTCAGTGGCGAACAGGCCTACTTGGCGGGCATGTTCCATGACTGCGGCGTTCCGATCCTGATGCAACGGTTTCCGGCCTATTGCCGAACCACGGGCATTGATGGGTATGTGAACAAGTGGGCTGACATCCGGACCGAGGACCGAGCCTTCTCGTGTGACCACGCCGTGATCGGCTTTCTGCTTGCGCGCCACTGGTGTCTGCCTGATTTTGTGGCTCAAGCGGTACGCTTTCACCATGAAGGTGAATATATCCCGTCTCGACCGACGAGCATGCTGGTGGGTATTCTCCAGTTATCCATGCACCTCTATGCGCGCGAAATGGCTCTGACGGAGCCTAGTGGCGAGTACAACGAAGGCTTGCTGCTCGAGCGGCTGGAGATCAGCGCCGATGAGCTGAACGAGTTGTGCGAGCAGGTGATCGAGCATTTCCATGCTCTGGAACGCTGAGTAAATCAGTACGGCGGCGATGGCGTTCCGGAATCAGACTATCGGTGGTCTACAAACACCGCTAGAATTGTCGTAAATGTTAATTGCGATAAAAACGTGGCCCTGACTATCGATACTGTCGTTGCGATGCACCAAGGGGACCGGAAGGAGCAGCAGGATCGCGTGGGCCTGTTTCCGCATCCTTCGCGCCCCGGCATGCTGCTTGCGGTGCTTGCAGACGGAATGGGCGGGCACACGGGCGGAGCGATGGCTGCTGAGCAGGTCGTCATCAAGGCCAAGCAGAACTTCGAAGCCTATTCACCCGCCTCTGAGTCGCCGGAGGAATTGCTGCGGGCGATCATCGAAGAGGCGCACGTCGTCATCAAACTCACGCGCTTTACCAGCGAACAGGATCCGCATAGCACTGCATGCGTGCTGCTGATGCAGCCTGGAAAGGTGCATTGGGCCCACTGCGGTGACTCGCGCATCTATCACTTCCGCGATGGCAAGGTTGCGCTTCGCAGCAACGACCATTCGCTGGTGGCAGAGCTGGTTCGTACCGGCCAGATATCGGAGGCCGATGCTGAAACGTATCCGCATCGCAATCTGCTGCTTTCTTGCCTGGGTGCCGACCGTGAGCCGAAGATTGAAGTGTGCAGCGTTGAGGGCCTCAAGGCGGGAGACGGATTCCTGCTCTGCTCTGACGGTCTCTGGGGGCATTGCAGCGACCAGGAGCTGGCGCGCTCGGTTTGCCATGAGCCTGCGCGTCAGGCCGCGCGTGGCTTGATTGACACAGCCCGGGCACGCGGGCGGGGCACCGGCGACAATATCTCGATGGCAATCATCCGTCTCGTTGAGGCGGCCTGATCGGATCGACCGCTTTTGCGTGTCGGAAAAGAAACGCCCCTTTAGGGGCGTTTTCTTTTTTGCGGAAGAGCGAATCAGCCGCGGCGACGGCGACGCGCTCCGGCAAGTCCAGCCAGACCCAGGGCCGCCAGCGCGAGCGAGCCCGGTTCCGGTACCGCGGTGCTGTCGATCCAGCTGCGGTAGGAGTCAAGCAGGATGCCGACCTTATCGTCCACAT
>JAJZLD010000015.1:0-17313 GCA_021803785.1 Pseudomonadota bacterium
AAGCGCTGGTCACCAGCAACCCGAGCCCGGCCTATGTCTCGCGCGTGTCGGCAGCGTTCGCGAACAACGGCCAAGGCGTGCGCGGTGACATGAAGGCGGTGATCCGCGCGGTGCTGCTGGACCCGGAAGCGCGCGACGCCAGCTACGCAATGCGTGATGATTTCGGCAAGGTGCGCGAACCAATCGTGCGCCTCGGCCACTTTCTACGCGCCTTCAACGCGACATCGGCCTCCGGCCGCTACCTGATCGGCAATACCGACTCGAACAGCAGCGCCCTGGGCCAGAGCCCGCTGCGCTCACCCTCGGTCTTCAACTTCTACCGGCCGGGCTATGTCCCCCCTGGCACTGCCCTCGCCGACCGCGCGCTGGTGGCGCCCGAATTCCAGATCACGAACGAAACCTCGATCGCCGGTTACCTGAACTTCATGCAGGGTGCCGTGGCGAGTGGCGTCGGCAGCGCCACCAACAACGTACGTGACGTACAGCCGGACTTCACCGCCGAACTGGCGCTCGCCGAAAAGCCTGACGAGCTCATGAACCGACTGGATCTGCTGCTGACGCACAACACCATGAGCGCGACGACCAAACAGACCATCCGTGATGCGGTCAACGCCATCGCCATTCCGACCGACACCACCAAGGCCGACACCGCCCGCAAGAACCGGGTGCGCCTCGCGGTGTACCTCGTGCTGGCATCCAACGACTACCTGATCCAAAAGTAAGCGCAGACGAACATGAGCATCAATAACGCCTCACGCCGGGAATTCCTCAAGCGCGCAGCAGCCCTGTCGGCCCTCGGCGGCGCCGCACCGTTCGCGCTGAACCTTGCCGGCATCGGCGCTGCGGCCGCAGCGACCGACCCCGACTACAAGGCCCTTGTCTGCCTGTTCTTCTACGGCGGTAACGACCAGACGAATACGGTGATTCCGTACGACGCGACCTCGTACAACGACTACTATGCCGCCCGCGACACCATCGCCCGAGCGCAAGCGGACCTGCTGCCGCTGACCACGCTGAGCGACCTTGGCGGGCGCCAGCTCGCCCTGCCAAAGGAATTTGCACCGATCAAGACCCTGTTCGACGGCGGCAAGGCGGCGATTCTCGCCAACGTTGGCCCGCTCGTCGCGCCGATCAAGGATGCTGCCGAATACAAGAGCGGCAAGGTGCCGGTGCCGCCGAAGCTTTTCTCGCATAACGACCAGACCGCCACCTGGCAAGCCTTCACGCCCGAAGGCGCGAAACTCGGCTGGGGCGGGCGCTTCGGCGATCTGCTGGGTTCGATGAACAGCAACGCGGTCTTCACTGCCGTGTCTGCGGCGGGCAACACCGTCTTCCTGTCGGGCAAGAACACCTTCCAGTATCAGATCAGCTCAAGCGGCGCGGTCGGCATCAACAACATCAATGCCACCAGCCTGTTCGGCTCACCGCAGGGCGCCGCCGCACTGCGTGCCGTCAGCACTGGCAATTCATCGCAGTTGTTCGAGCGCGAGCATGGTCGCATCGTGCGACGTTCGATCGATGCACAAGCGGCAGTCGCTGCGGCCCTCGCGACCTTGCCGACCACCGATGCGCGCGTTGCCCTGCCGACAACACACGCCAACAACAATCTTGCACGGCAACTGCAGGTGGTCGCACGACTCGCTGGCGTATCGACCGCGCTGGGCGTAAAGCGCCAGGTGTTCTTCGTCAGCATCGGCGGCTTCGACACGCACGACAACCAGCTCACGCAGCAGCCCACGCTGCACACCGCGATCGCTGGTGCGGTGGATTACTTTTACAACGCCACCATGCAACTCGGGATCGCGAACAATGTGACGCTGTTCACCGGCTCGGACTTCGGCCGCACGCTGACCAGTAATGGCGACGGGTCGGATCACGGATGGGGCTCGCATCACTTCATCGTCGGCGGTGCGGTGAAGAGGCAGGATGTCTACGGCAGCTTCCCGGTGGTGAAACTGGGCACCGCGGAAGACGTCGGCTCCGGCCGACTGCTGCCGACGACCTCGGTCGACCAGTACGCAGCCACACTTGGCCGCTGGTTCGGCGTATCCGACAGCGACCTTGGTACCATCCTGCCCAACATCGGCCGCTTCTCGACGCGTTACCTCAACTTCATCTGAGTAGGCTGCCCGGAGACCCGCGCCAGTCATGGGTCTCCGCAACGCGTTTCGCGGAGCTCGCCGACTCGGGTAGAATTCTGCGCTTTTTCCGCGCTTTCGCACCCCCGATCCCAGAGCGATGCAGTTCGCCGGCTTCCAGCTTCGCAACAATCTGTTTGTCGCGCCCATGGCGGGCGTGACCGATCGCCCTTTCCGCCAGCTATGCAAGCGGATGGGCGCGGGTCTGGCCGTCTCGGAAATGGTGACGTCGAATGCGCTGCTGTACGCCACGAACAAGACGCGCCGCCGCACCGACCACGCAGGCGAGGTCGAGCCGATTTCGGTGCAGATCGCCGGTGCCGACCCGGCAATGATGGCGCAAGCCGCCCGCTTCAATGCCGACAATGGCGCGCAGATCATCGACATCAACATGGGTTGCCCGGCGAAGAAGGTCTGCAATCTCGCCGCCGGCTCGGCCCTGCTGCGCGACGAAGCACTGGTGGGCCGCATCCTCGAAGCGGTGGTCAAGGCAGTCCCCGACCTCCCGGTAACGCTCAAATTCCGCACCGGCTGGGATCGCGCGAACCGCAACGCGCCGCGTATTGCGAAAATCGCCGAAGCGTCAGGCATTCGCGCGATCGCGATCCACGGTCGCACACGCGCCGACCTGTACATGGGCGAGGCGGAATACGACACGATCGCGGCGGTGAAGCAGCTCGTCGGCATCCCGGTTATTGCAAACGGTGACATCGATTCGCCGCGCAAGGCCCGCCATGTGCTCGCCCACACTGGCGCCGACGGCGTCATGATCGGCCGCGCCGCACAGGGCCGGCCGTGGATCTTTCGCGAGATCGAACACTTCCTCGCGACCGGCACTGAATTGCCGTCGCCCGCAGTCAGCGAAATCCACCGCGTGTGCCGCGCGCACCTGGCGGACCTGTATGACTTCTACGGCGAGGATGCCGGCGTACGCATCGCACGCAAGCACATCGGCTGGTACACCAAGGGCATCTTCGGTGCCCACGCATTCAGGCAGCTGATGAACCAACAGCCGGACGTCGCGAGCCAGCTCGCGGTCGTCGACGACTTCTTCGGCCGACTTGGCGAGCACGGCGACCGGCTGTGCGACGTCGAAGTCGCCGACCACGCAGATTCACAACCTTTGCAGGAGCTCGCGGCATGAGCCGCTCCGAAGACATCGCCGAATGCGTCCGCCGCGCGCTGGAACGCTACTTCAAGGACCTGGACGGTGAGAAACCGACCGGGGTGTACGACATGGTGTTGCGCAACGTCGAGCGTCCGATGCTCGAAATCGTGCTCAAACACGCGGGCGGTAACCAGACGGTGGCCGCCGAGATGCTGGGCATCAACCGCAACACCTTGCGACGCAAACTGACCGACCACGACCTTCTCTAAATCCCGTACCCGCCATGAACGTCACCCAAGCCCTTCTCAGCGTTTCCGACAAGCGCGGCATCGTCGAATTTGCCCGCGAACTTCACGCCCTCGGCGTGAGCCTGCTTTCCACTGGAGGCACCGCCAAGGCGCTGCGCGATGCAGGCCTGCCGGTTACCGACGTGGGTGACTACACCGGATTCCCGGAAATGCTCGACGGCCGCGTCAAGACACTGCATCCGAAAGTGCATGGCGGCATCCTCGCGCGCCGCGATCTGCCCGAGCACCTCGAAACGCTGGCGGCGCATCAGATCCCACGCATCGACCTGGTGGTGGTGAATCTGTATCCCTTCCAGGCGACAGTCGCCAAGGAAGGCTGCACGCTGGAGGACGCGATCGAGAACATCGACATCGGAGGGCCGACCATGGTCCGCGCAGCGGCGAAGAACCATGGCACTGAAGCCGGCGGCGTCGGCATCGTGACCGACCCGGAGGACTACGCAGCAATCGTCGCCGAACTGAAGTCCAACGCCGGCGCACTGTCGTACAAAACCCGCTTCGAACTGGCCCGCAAGGCCTACACCCACACCGCCCGCTACGACAGCGCGATCGCCAACTGGCTGACCGCGATCGATGCCGACAAGCTGGTACCGGCCGAAGCCCCAGTGCGCGCCGAATACCCGAGCTGCATCCAGTTCGCCTTCGACAAGGTGCAGGAGATGCGCTACGGCGAGAACCCCCACCAAAGCGCCGCCTTCTACCGCGACCCGAACGGCGCGGTGGGTGGCATCGCTGGCTACACCCAGCTGCAGGGCAAGGAACTGTCGTACAACAACATCGCTGATTCGGACGCTGCGTGGGAATGCGTGAAAGCGTTTGACACCACCGCCTGCGTCATCATCAAGCACGCCAACCCCTGTGGCGTGGCCCTCGGCGTGAGCGCCGAAGAAGCTTACCGCAAGGCATTCCAGACCGACCCGACCTCGGCCTTCGGCGGCATCATCGCCTTCAATGTCGAAGTGGATGAAGCCACCGCTCGGGCGGTCGCAGGCCAGTTCATGGAAGTGCTGATCGCGCCGTCCTATACCGCCGGCGCGCTCGCCGTGCTGGCCGCAAAACAAAACGTGCGCGTGCTGACCTGCCTGCTGGGCCCGGTCTCGCAACTCGACTTCAAACGAGTCGGAGGCGGCCTGCTGGTGCAGACCTATGACGACGCGCGCATCACCGCGGCCGACCTGAAGGTGGTGACCAAGCGTGCGCCGACCGACAAGGAAATGGCAGACCTGCTATTCGCCTGGCGCGTCGCGAAGTATGTGAAGTCCAACGCCATCGTCTACTGCCGCGACGGCATGACAGTCGGCGTCGGCGCGGGCCAGATGAGCCGCGTCGACTCCGCGCGTATCGCGAAGATCAAAGCCGAGAACGCGGGCCTTGCGATCCCGGGTTGCGCGGTTGCGTCCGACGCCTTCTTCCCGTTCCGCGACGGCCTCGACGTGCTGGCGCAGGCCGGCGCGACCGCGGTGATCCAGCCCGGCGGCTCGGTGCGCGACGCAGAAGTGATCGCCGCTGCCGACGAACAGAACATCGCGATGGTGCTGACGGGCATCCGCCACTTCCGTCACTGATCAGGTTCGTCATGCTGCAACCCGTTTCGCGGGCCCTCGCGGGCCTGCTCTGCGCGCTGGCCGTGAGTACGACCGTGCGCGCCGAAGAACCCGCCGCCGGGGCACCGTTCTACCAGCGTTGGTGGAACACGGCGGTCGACGAGACGACCGATCTCGCGACCACCGGCGACTGGAACATCTTCCTGCCGACCAAGACCTACCACCTGCCGATGGCCTACACGGCCGAACAGCGCAACCGCTACAACGAGAGCCCGATGCCGGCCTTCGGCTTCGGCCGCGGCAAGTACACCGAGAACGGCAACTGGCGTGGGCTGTACGCCATGGGCTTCCGCGATTCCAACGACAAGCCGTCGTGGATGGCGGGCTACCAGTACGCCTGGTTGTGGGATATGCCGCGCCTCGAAGGTGCCTACTATGGGCTGGGTGTCACCGCCTTCATCATGGGGCGTGAGGACTACGGCCACTACACGCCCTTCCCCGCTGCGCTGCCGACCTTCACGCTCGGTTTCAAGAAGGTCGCGCTCGAAACGGCCTTTGTGCCTGGCGGCAAAGGGAACGGCAACGTCTTCTTCATCTGGTTCAAGCTCAATCAAGCGGAAAGGCCCAGTCAGCCATGAAATTGCTCGTCATCGGTTCCGGTGGTCGCGAGCACGCGCTCGCATGGAAACTCGCGCAATCGACGCGGCTGCAGAAGGTCTACGTCGCGCCGGGTAACGCCGGCACCGCACGCGAGCCCGGCCTCGAAAACGTCGCGATCACGGCGATCGACGAACTGATTGCGTTCGTGCAGAAAGAGCAGATCGGCCTCACGGTGGTCGGCCCCGAGGCACCGCTCGCCGCGGGTGTGGTGGACGCCTTCCGGGCCGCCGGCCTGCCGATCTTCGGCCCGACCAAGGCCGCCGCGCAGCTCGAAGCCTCGAAGGATTTCGCCAAGCAGTTCCTCGTCCGCCACAAGATCCCGACCGCCAAGTACCGCACCTTCTCGGACGCCGCGCAAGCCCATGCTTACGTCGACGCCGAAGGCGCCCCAATCGTGATCAAGGCCGACGGCCTCGCGGCCGGCAAGGGCGTCGTTGTCGCGATGAGCCTCGACGAAGCCCACGCCGCGATCGACATGATGCTGGTCGGCAACAAGATGGGCGATGCTGGCGCGCGCGTCGTCATTGAAGAATTCATGCAGGGCGAGGAAGCCAGCTTCATCGTCATGGCCGACGGCAAGCATGCGCTGGCGCTGGCCACCTCGCAGGACCACAAACGCCTGAAGGACGGCGACGAAGGCCCCAACACCGGTGGCATGGGCGCCTACTCGCCCGCCCCGGTCGTTACGCCCGAGGTGCATGCCCGCGTGATGCGCGAGGTGATCAACCCGACGCTCGCCGGCATGGCCGCCGACGGCCTGCCCTACACCGGCTTCCTCTACGCTGGCCTGATGATCGACGGCGACGGCAAGGCCTGCGTGGTCGAATTCAACTGCCGCATGGGCGACCCGGAGACGCAGCCGATCATGGCACGCCTGAAGACCGATCTGGTCGACCTGGTGGAAGCTGCGCTCGCAGGCAAGCTCAACGAAGCCGAAACCGAGTGGGATCGCCGCGTCGCGCTGGGCGTGGTACTCGCGGCAAGGGGCTATCCGGACGACCCGAAGAAGGGCGATGTGATCAGCGGGCTCGACCACAAAACGGACGACGTCCACATCTTCCATGCCGGCACGGCCGACAAGGATGGCCAAGTCGTCACGGCCGGTGGTCGCGTGCTGTGTGTCACCGCGCTGGGCGACTCAGTGCGAGAGGCCCAGAACCGCGCCTACGAAGCGATCAGCCAGATCAGCTTCGACGGCATGCAGTTCCGCCGCGACATCGGGCATCGCGCGGTGGCGCGCAAGGGCTGACAGCGCTCGGGTATGCTGCTGCATTGAAAGGGCCGGGCAACCGGCCCTTGTCTCATCTAAATCCGGTTCACCTCTTGAGTGCTCTGATGAACGCTGACCCGATCCAGACCAAGGCCTATTTCGTCGACCTGCAGGCGCGCATCGTTGCTGCGCTCGAAGCGCTCGATGGCACCGCCTTCCGCACCGACAGTTGGGAACGCCCCGCTGGCGGAGGCGGCCTGACGCGTCTGGTCGAGGAAGGCAATCTTTTCGAGCGCGGCGGCTGCAATTTCTCGCATGTGATGGGCGGCGGCATGCCGGCCTCGGCCACCGCGCATCGGCCTGAACTCGCCGGCGCGCCCTTCGAGGCGATGGGCGTATCGCTGGTGCTGCATCCGCGCAATCCATACGTGCCCACGGTGCACATGAACGCGCGCTGCTTCATCGCCACGCCCGAGGGCCGCGATCCGATCTGGTGGTTTGGCGGCGGCATGGACCTGACGCCCTACTACGGTTTCGAAGAAGACGCGCTGCACTTCCACCGCTGCTGCCGCGACGCGCTGGCGCCTTTCGGCGCCGACTACCATCCTCGCTTCAAGGAATGGTGCGACCGCTATTTCTTCCTGAAGCATCGCAACGAGCCACGCGGCATCGGCGGTGTTTTCTTCGACGACCTCGGTGCCAACGGCGAGATCGATTTCGACCGTGCATTCGCGCTGACGCGTTCGGTCGGCGACGCATTCCTCGGCGCCTACACGCCGATCGTCGAGCGACGTCGTGGCTTGCCGTTTGGCGAACGCGAACGCGACTTCCAGGCCTACCGCCGCGGCCGCTATGTTGAATTCAACCTGGTCTTCGACCGCGGCACGCTGTTCGGCCTGCAGTCCGGCGGGCGTACCGAGTCGATCTTGATGTCGATGCCGCCGATCGTGAAGTGGCGTTACGACTGGCATCCGGAGCCGGGATCGCCTGAAGCGCGGCTGTACGACGAGTTCCTCACCGGACGCGACTGGCTCGCTGCGCTTTGAGGCGTAACGGGTGACATTGCGCCGCCCGCTGCGATCAATGGCGACTGGCGATCGGTCGCCTTGCGGCCGACGAGCACTGCAGTCATTTCGTCCTTGTGCGCGCAGGTGATGTGGCCATCGCGAATTTCGCCGGTCACGAACATGTCGGACGTGATCGACCGCCATGCGCGCAACGCTTGAGGCACTGCAGCGGCACTGCAGCAGAACTAAGTGAAGTACGTTGCGGCGCCTGACCCTTGGCGCCGCAACGCGGAATGCATCAGCAGGCGAGTTCGGCCGCGCTACGGAAGTGTTTGAGCGCCAGCTCGTTCCGGTCGAGCTGCTCGGCCAGCCGCGCCAATTCAAGGTGTGCTGCGCGCGAAGGCGCTACGGAAAGGGAAGCCTCCAGGTAGCTCTGCGCCTTGCCCCAGAGTTGCTGCCGCAGGCACAGGCGGCCTAGCGTCAGCAACAGTCGCTCATCTCGCGGATGCGCACGAAGCCAACGCTCGGCCTGCCCGATTCGCTCAACCAGCGCGCCACCTTCGATGCGGCCGTAGAGTTCGGCCAGCGCCGAATCCCAGTTGGCGTCCAGCGCATCACCAATTGCCTCCGCCGCCAGTTCGCCCTGGCCCGCAGCGTTCAGCAGCAACGCCGCGTCGCACACCAAGCCGCGATCGCTGCGCTCGGGTTGGGGAATCTGGCGCCAGTAGCGCACGATCCCATCGGGGTTACCCTCGAGTTCGCGCAGGTTCTCAAGATGCGCGCGGCGAATCAGCGGTGCCGCCTGTTCAGCGGTGAAGGCGCGGTGGCTTGCGAGTTGCCGCGCCAGACGCAGCACATCGCCCCACCTGCCAAGCGCAGCGGCCGCCTGCACCGACAGGCGCAGCGCCGCGATGTGCCGATGACCGCCCTGCCGTAGCGCGTCAAGTCGCTCGGCAGCCACGTCGAAGCGGCGGTCCGCCACTGCGAACTCGGCCTCGGTCATCAAGCGCGCCACGCGCACTTCGCGGTCATGCTCGGCCGCACGGCGCAGCCATTGCTCACAGCGCGCATGTTCACGCATCGCATGGCTGGCTCGCGCCGCGATCAGCGCAGCAAGGCCGGGGGCTTCGTTGGCGCGGTAGGCAGCATCGGCTTGCGCATGGGCGCGGCCGTAGCGGCCTTCCACCAGGAAGCGCTGCGCGTCGCGCAAAGCCTGGATCGAACGCTCTTTGCGCTGTTGCGCACGAAACGCCGCAACCGCCCCCGGTAGCGCGAGCGCCCGCGCCACCAGCCGCGTAGCCATGTACAGCAACGCGAACAGGCCGATCGAGAGGATCGCGAGCAGGTTCAGCGAAATATGCAGCCGCCAAGGCGGCCACACGAACAACGCGTAGGCGTCGTTATAGCGGGCGACGATCGCGAGGCCAGCGGCCAGCGCGAA
Organism: Pseudomonadota bacterium; assembly: GCA_021803785.1. Lineage (GTDB taxonomy): Bacteria > Pseudomonadota > Gammaproteobacteria > Burkholderiales > Rhodocyclaceae > Niveibacterium. The sequence continues at coordinate 9,417 of JAJZLD010000015.1, forward strand.
GATACTCAGAAGCCAGAACAGGGCGCGCATCATGCTAGGGCCTCAGCGCGCGCCGGCAACGCGTGCGCTGCGCAGCGAGCCAAGCGTTTCGTTCAGGTTGGGTAACTCGACCGACAGGCGCACGCCCTGCGCCTTGCGCAAATCGGCCAGACGCATCGCCACCTCACGGTCCTCGACATCGAAGTAGCGCTCCATCCACGCAGCGGCCTGCTTGGTGTCTTCACGGAAGACGCGACCGTCGCGCTGCAGCAGTGCGAGGCGTGCAGAAAGCAAGCGCAGGCGCAGGTTCTCGCGCAGGAAAACGGTTTGTGCGGGCGACAGCAGCGCGGGGTCTGGCCGGTCGAGCCGCTCGATGCGGATCAGGCCGCGCAACTCGCTCCAGAAGTCACCGAGCAAGCGCGCATACCAGGCCGGCGGCTCGACGACGGCCGGCGCGGACTGCTCGACCGGCTTGGCGCCCTTCTTCGGCTGTGGCTTGACCACCTTCTCTTGCTTAGGCGGCGAATGCTCGAAGGCCAGCGGCAGGGTGTCGACGCGATCAATCAGGTTTTCCAGCGCGAGCCCCATGGCCGAAATATCGGCCAGCGGCAGCGCCTTCAGGCGCTCGATATCGCGTGCGATCGACTTGCGCAGCGGCAGCAACTGCGGCCGCTCGAAGCCAGCAAGGCGCGCCTCGGCGCTCTGCAACGCAACGAGCGCCGCCTGCACATTGCCGGCCAACTGCAATTGCTGCTGCGCAATGTTCAGTGCCTGCTCGACTTCGGCCAGCACCCATTCATCGCGCGAGCGCGACAGGTCCTGATACAGCGCCTCCAGTGCAGCCTGTTGGCCCTGCGCCTCGGCCATGCGGGCTTCCTGCACCGCGAGGCGGTTGCTCATCGCTTGAATCGAGTCCTGGATTTCCTTCGCGCGCACTTTGACTTCGCGGGTCGCAGCATCGGATTCGGCAAGCCGCTGCGCAACCTGCTGCTTGAGCACTTCGAGCTGCGCGCGGGTTTCAATCCATTGCCAGGCAAGCAAGGCCAGCACCACAGCGCCAGCAATCGCCAGCGGATGGCCGAGACTGCGCCAGCCGCGGCGCCCCGGAGGCGCGGCCGGTGCGGCAGAGGGCGTGACAGGAGTGGAGGTTTCGCTAGGGGTATCCATGGGTTTCATGATAACCCGATGCCGCGCGCTCAGCCTGCGGCGAAATGGGCGCAAAGCCCCGCCAGCAGGCCTGCATCGGCCGCGTCGGTCAGCACAACATGGGCAAATCCGGCTGCACGAGCTGCATCCGCCACCCGCACATGCGGCGCGAAAACCGGCACGCTCAGCACGGATTCGCCACCGGATCTCAGCTGCGCGGCGAGGTGGCGAACCGCTTCACTGCTGGTCAGCGTGATTGCGTCTAGCCGGCCTTGCCTACTCGCCTCCGCCAGCGCTGGGACATCCACTTCGGGCGCCAAGCGGCGGTAACAGGTGAAGCAGCGCACCTGCGCGCCACGCGCCGTCAGGGCATCGCCGAGCAACTCGCGCCCCCCGTCACCACGCAGGATCAACACCCGCTTGCCCGCAATCGCAGCGGGGGAAAATTCGTCGAGCGCCAGCACGCCTTCGCTGTCGAAACGCGCGCAGGGCACCAACACCTGCGCAAACCCGGCTTCGCGCAACGCGGCCGCACTGCCAGGCCCGACGGTTACCGCCCGAGGCCCCGGCGGCCAGGCGCGATGCGCCCGGACGCCCGCGAGACCGTGGTTGACGGCGTTGGCGCTGACGAAGAAGGCGAAGTCGTAATCGTCGAGCGAGCGCGCCAAGTCGGCAAACGAGGCCGCTTCTCCGATCGGCGAGATATCCAGCAGCGGAAGACGCCAGGCCCGCCCGCCTTGCGCCTCGATCGCGGCGCAGAGGGCGTCCGCCTGCGCCGCCGGGCGCGTCACCAGAATCGTGCGGCCTGCCAGTGCAGCGGGCATCCCTAATGGCCAGCTCAGTGCGTCGACAATTGCGACAAAATCTCGGCTGCGCCCTGTGCGCGCAGTGCTTCGGCCACCTGCAGGCCAATCGCCTCGGCATCTGCCGGGGCGCCGCGCAGCTCGGCGCGCACGAAACGGCTGCCGTCCGGCAAGGCGACGAAACTGCGCAGGAACAACTCACCATCGGCGATCTGCGCGTAAGCGCCAATCGGCACCTCGCAACCACCGCCGAGCGCCTTCGTCACCGCGCGCTCCGCCAGCACACATGCGGTGGCCGAACGATCGACCAGCGGCGCGAGCCAGGCACGCACATCGGCGCGTGCGCCGATCGCCTCGATCGCAAGCGCCCCCTGCCCGGCTGCGGGCAACGACACTTCAGCCGGCAGGGTAGCGCGGATGCGATCGCCAAGGCCAAGGCGCTTGAGCCCGGCTGCCGCCAGCACGATCGCATCGTACTGCCCCTCATCGAGCTTGCGCAGGCGAGTATCAAGGTTGCCACGCAGGGGCGTCACGCCAAGGTAGGGATACTGCGCATGGATCTGCGCCTCGCGCCGCAGGCTGGAGGTGCCAACCACCGCGCCGGGCGGCAGCTCGTCGAGTGAGGCATACTTGTTCGATACGAAGGCATCGAGCGGAATCTCGCGCTCGAGGATCGCGGCGATACAGAACGGGTCCGTCAGTTCGGCTGGCACATCCTTCATCGAATGCACCGCGATATCGGCACGGCCATCAAGCAGCGCCGTTTCCAGCTCTTTCACGAAGAGCCCCTTGCCGCCCACCTTCGACAGCGCACGGTCCAGAATCTGGTCACCGCGCGTCGTCATGCCAAGCAGTTCCACCCGGGTTTGCGGATAGAGTCCTTCGAGCAGGGCTTTGACATGCTCGGCCTGCCACAGGGCGAGACGGCTTTCTCGGGTGGCGATAACGATGCGTTTGGGTGCGGGGCTGGTCACGATGACAAGGGCCTTGCGGCCGGATTCGATAAGGATTGCGATGGTACCACCGCACAATTTTTGATCGGCAAACGCATACAAAGGCCTGATAAGCTTCAAAATATTGCGGTGCAATGTCAAAATTGCGACGTTTACGCACGGCCTTTGCCCCCGAACCGTACAAAGGCCGCCCGGGAATCACCCCCAATCCCACAGCAAAACCGACAATGAGCGATCAGGCTAAGCAGGAAGCAGCGAAGGACCTCCCCCTCAAAGAAGATATCCGTCTTCTTGGCAGGATTCTCGGTGACACCGTCCGCGCCCAGGAGGGCGAGGCGGCATTCGATTTGATCGAGCGGGTCCGCCAGACCTCGATTCGCTTCCGTCGTGATGACGACATCGCCGCTCGCCGCGAACTCGAAGCGATGCTCGATTCGCTGTCGCGCGACCAGACGATCCACGTCGTGCGCGCCTTCAGCTACTTCTCACATCTGTCGAACATTGCCGAAGACCAGCACCACATCCGCCGTTCTCGCATGCATGCGATCGCCGGCTCCTCCCCGCGGGAAGGCACGATGGCGCGCGCCATCGAAGCGGCCTTCAAAGCAGGCGTGACGAACGATCAGATCGCTGACTTCTTCGAAGAAGCTTTTGTCGGGCCGGTGCTGACCGCGCACCCGACTGAGGTGTCGCGCAAGTCGATCCTCAACTGTCAGCTCAAGATCGCCCAACTCCTCGATGCGCGCGATCGCATCCAGATGACGCCCGAGGAGATCGAGGAGAACGACGCCGCTCTGCGCCGCGCCGTGCTGACGATGTGGCAGACCCGCATGCTCCGGCCGACCAAGCTGTCGGTGCTCGACGAAGTCGACAACGGCCTCTCGTACTACGGCTACACCTTCCTGCGCGAGCTGCCGAAGCTCTACGTCGCGCTCGAGAACCTGCTCGCCAAGCATGACGAGACCTGGAAGAACATCGAGCTGCCGGCGTTCCTGCGCATGGGTAGCTGGATCGGCGGCGATCGCGACGGCAACCCGTTCGTCACCGCGGATGTGCTGCGTGAAGCGATGCGCATGCAGTCCGCGGTCGCGCTCGAGTTCTACCTGCATGAACTACATATCCTTGGTAGCGAGCTCTCGCTAGCCCAGTTGCTGGTCAGCGCATCGGACCAGCTGATTGAACTGGCCAATCGCTCGCCGGACAAGTCGCCGCACCGCAGCGATGAACCTTATCGCCGCGCGCTCGCAGGCATCTACGCCCGCATGTCGGCCACCGCAGAAAACTTGCTCGGCCACCGCGTCGGCCGCCCTCCCGTCGGGCAAGCCGAACCATACGCCAGCGCCGACGAAGTCGCGGCGGACCTCGAAACGGTGCATCGTTCGCTGCTCGCGAACGGCTCCGGTACACTCGCGCAAGGTCGCCTGCGCCGCATTCGCCGCGCGGTGAAGGTTTTCGGCTTCCACCTTGCGGCAATCGATCTGCGCCAGAACTCGGATGTGCATGAGCGCACCGTCGCCGAATTGCTCGCCGCGGTGCGCCCCGGCTTCGACTACCGCGCCCTCGACGAGGAAGGCCGAATCGCCGCGCTGCTCGAAGAGCTCGCGACGCCACGTCCGCTTGCGTCGCCCTTCGTGCAGTACTCCGACGAAACCGTTGGCGAGCTGGAGATCTTCCGGGCGGCTGCAGAAGCCCATCGCCTGTACGGACGCGACTGCATCCAAAACGTCATCATCTCGAAGACCGATGGCGTGTCGGACATGCTCGAACTCGCGCTGCTGCTCAAGGAAGTTGGTCTTCTGCGGCCGCATGAGCGCACGATCGACGTCAACATCGTGCCGCTGTTCGAGACGATCGGCGACCTGCAAGCCGCCAGCGCAACGATGGACCGCCTGTTCGCGATCCCGAGCTACCGCGAACTGGTCGCCAGCCGCGGTGATATGCATGAAGTGATGCTCGGCTACTCGGACTCCAACAAGGACGGTGGCTTCCTGACCTCCGGCTGGGAGCTCTACAAGGCCGAGATCCAACTGATCGAGGTGTTCAAGCGCCACGGCGTGAAGATGCGTCTGTTCCACGGCCGCGGCGGCTCGGTTGGCCGCGGCGGCGGCCCCAGCTACCAGGCGATCCTGGCGCAGCCGGGCGGCGCGGTGCAAGGCAAGATCCGCCTCACCGAACAGGGCGAGGTAATCTCGTCGAAGTACGCCAACCCAGAAGTCGGTCAGCGCAACCTGGAAGTACTCGCCGCCGCGACCTTCGAGGCGACGCTGCTGGCGCATCCGGAAGCTGCGCCGCGCGCCGAATACCTGGAAGTGATGGATCGCCTGTCGGAGCACGCGTTCAAGGCGTACCGCGGGCTGGTCTATGAAACCGAGGGCTTCGAGAAGTACTTCTGGGAATCGACGGTGATCTCCGAGATCGCGAACCTGAACATCGGTTCGCGCCCGGCCTCACGCAAGAAGACCACCGCAATCGAAGACCTGCGGGCAATTCCGTGGGTGTTCTCGTGGGCGCAGTGCCGCTTGATGTTGCCGGGCTGGTTCGGCTTCGGCTCAGCGGTGCGCGCCTTCCTCGCCGAGCGGCCGGACGGCATGCAGGTGCTGCAGTCGATGCACAAGGAATGGTCGTTCTTCGCAACCATGCTGTCGAATATGGATATGGTGCTGGCCAAGAGCGACATCGCAATCGCCTCTCGCTACGCTGCGCTGGTGCGCGACGAAGCGCTGCGCGATGCGATCTTCCCGCGCATCCGCGCCGAACATCAGGCCACCATCGACGCCCTGCTCGCCATCACCAGCCAGCAGGAGCTGCTCGATGGCAACCCCTTGCTCAAGCGTTCGATCCGCAACCGTTTCCCGTACCTCGATCCGCTCAACCATGTGCAGGTCGAGCTGCTGCACCGCTATCGCGACGGCAACGCGGAGGAACGCATCAAGCGCGGCATCCACCTGTCGATCAACGGCATCGCGGCGGGCCTGCGCAACTCGGGTTAAGTTGGGCCGGGGGCGCAGCTGCCCCCGCTAGACTCCGGTATGCCCAGCGGCGCCCTTGCGGCGCCGTTTTTCTTCGTACAACACGCTGTCGGCGCGCGCAAGCAGATCCTCCAGCGAAACCGGCTCGCCCGGCGGCGACACCACATAGCCAAGGCTGCAGGCCAGTGGGAAGGGCAAGCCCTGGCTGGCCTGCTCGAACAAGCGGTAAATCCGTTCGCGCATCGCGCTGAGCGCCTCCGGATCGGCATTCGCGGTCAGCACAACGAACTCGTCGCCCCCGATGCGACCGATCAGGTCGGCCGAGCGGAAACCGCGACGCAGCACCTCGCCGGCTTGGCGGATCGCGACATCACCGGCCGCATGGCCATAACGGTCATTGATCGGCTTGAGCCCATCGAGGTCGGCGAAGATCACTGCAGTCGCAAGGCCGTCTGCACTCAGCATGTCCGCACGCAGGCGCGCCTCGGCAAGGAAGCCACGCCGGTTGAGAAGCCCGGTCAGCTCGTCGCGATGTGCGATGTCAGCCAGCTCGCGCTGGCCCTGGCGAGCCTGAGCGAGGTCGCTGCGTAGCGCATCCCGCGCGGCGGCGAGCTCCGACACCAGCAACGACGCCTTCAAGGCTGATGACACCTCGTCACGAATCGTTTCCCACGGCCCGCCCGCAACGGGGTCGACGCTGAACACGATGAAGCCAAAGTGCTCGGCGCCGTGGAAGACCGGGTAGACGATCAGCGCAGTGCTGTCCGCCGCCAAGGCCCAGGCATCGGCCGGCAGCACGTCATGCGTGCGGAAGCGTTCGCCGTTCAGCGACGGGCGCTCACGCCCGCCGATGAAGGCGTAAAGGAGGCGCGCCTCGCCCGGCAGGTCGAAATCGTCAAGGCTGGAAATGCGCGCCTCACCGCTGTAGAGCGCAATGCAGCAGGTATCAAGGCTGAGATCAGCCAGCGCTTCCGAGAGGTGTTCCAGGAGCTTCTGCAAGTCGAAGGTGGCGATGCGCGTTTTGATCAGGTCGCGGAAAGCCAGCGCGCGTTCGCTGTGCAGCCGATAGTGCGCTTGCTGAGCAACGTCCTGCAGACCCGCCAGCGCAATCTGCGCCTGCTGCAGCCAGCGGGCAACCGCGGCCCAGGCCTCCGGCGCGAGGCCACGCGGCTCGATCAGCCATCGCTGCGCCGCGACCAGCAAGGCCTGTAGCCCGTACACGTGCCCCTCCGCCGCAAGCACGTCGCGCGCCACGGCCTGCACCACCGCCAGAAGCGGTTGAAAGTCCTGTTCCGCCAAGGCCCTCTCAAGGCCCTGCTCGACCAAAAGGCCCGCTGCCCGATAGTTGGCCTCGTGCTCAGGCGCGACCGCCAGCTCTTCGAGCATGCCGGCAAGCCGCACATCGAGTTGCGCAGCGAAGATCTCCGGTCGGGCGTAGAAGCCACCACAGCCGCAGGATTGCCGGCGCACCAGCCGCGTCGGCACACGCGTCAGCGGCGCAACCTCCGCGCCACCGATCCGCTCAATCAGCTGCCCGACGGCCGTGCGTGCCAGCGCGTAGTGCGATTGGTTGATAGTCGTCAGCCCCACACCAAGGCGGCCCGCAGCGAGGATGTCGTCGAAACCGCCGAAGCGCAGCTGCTGCGGCACATGCAGACCATGATCCACCGCGCAGGCCATCGCCCCCAAGGCCATGTCGTCATTCGCGGCGACCACCGCATCGACCGTAGCACCGCGCTCGAGCAGCGCACTCATCGCTGCACGCCCACTCGCCTGCGTGAAGTTGCCCTGAAACAGCAGATCGGGATCGACCTCGATACCCGCATCCGTGCACGCGTCACGCCAAGCGCCCAGTCGTGCCTCCGCCTCCGCCTGCCCTGCCGGGCCGGCAATCATCGCGATGCGACGGCAGCCGTGCCCCTCAATCAGGTGCGACATCAGCGCACGGAATCCGCCGTAGTTATCGTTGACGACGCTGGGCACAATCTGCGACGCAAACCCGAGGCACAGCGTCGGCACCTTGGGCAGGGTGGCGTTCGCTTGTCGT
>JAJZLD010000015.1:17323-19895 GCA_021803785.1 Pseudomonadota bacterium
TACGGCGAGGAAGTTGTCGAGCTGCGTTGGGTTCAAGTGGTACTGCAAGGTGGTGCCGATCACCAGCAGGCCGTCGAAGGCCGTGGCGTCAGGCAAGCGGAATACCAGATTGAACTGCCGGTCGAATTCGGCCGACGCAGCCGGCGGATGCCCCGGCAGGAATACCGTACGCGCGCCGCGCAGGCGCGCCTCGTCGATGATGCCGGCAACCAGACGTAGCGCAACAGCGGTATCAATGTCAGCAGCGAGGATGCCCAACGTGAGCGGACGCTGCCGGAGGGTGTTGGATTGTGCGTTCACGGTGCTATTAACGGCCGCAAATCGGGGGCTTGAAGTCATGTGCGCCATCGCCTGCACTACCCAACAAGGCGGCCCGCACGACGGGCCACTGGCGGCGGCTGACTGCGAGCTTTTCGTCGAGCCCTTTGATCTTCACCAGCCAGTGCTCGGCGGCTTCGTCGCGCTCGAATCCGGCGACTGCCGCCCGCGCGATCAAGCAGTTACGGTGGATGCGCACGAAGCGCTCCGGGAATTCCTGTTCCAACTGCACCAGCGATTCGTCCAACAGGTACTCGCGCTCGACGGTGCGCGCGGTGACGTATTTGAGTTCAGCCTTGAGGAACAGCACATCGGTTACTGGAATGAGCGCAATTCGGCCGCGTTCGCTCACCGAGAAATGCCGTCGCGGTTCAGCGATGCGATCAAGCGCCTCACGCGCCACCGGCAGGCTTGCACGCACTTTCGCCAACGCCGCCTCAAGCCGTTGCGCCCTCACCGGTTTGAGCAGGTAATCGATCGCATTCAGATCAAAGGCGCTGACCGCGTATTGGTCGTAGGCGGTGACGAACACGATGCGCGGCGGCGATGCGAGCCTTGCCACGTGTTGCGCGAGCTCGATGCCGTCCATCCCCGGCATGCGGATATCCAACAGCAGCAGGTCAACCGGTTGCGCCTCGAGGAATCTCAGCGCCTCGCGCCCGTTGGCGGCCATACCAACGATACGCGTGGGCTGCGTCGAGGCGACGTCACCCAGCAAATCCCGCAGGCGCTCACGTGCGGGGGCCTCGTCATCCACGATCAGCACGTTCAGCACCGTCAGCACTTCCTGCCCGCTCATGCCCGCCCCTCCCTGCGCAAAGGCAGACAGATGCGGACGCGATAGCGGCCATCCTTCACGCCACTGTCCATCTGCGCCTCGATATCGAAAAACAGCATCAATCGCTCCCGAATGTTGGCCTGAGCCATGCGATTGCCTTGTTGTTGACGCGTCTCTGCCTGAACCGGGTTAGTGACCTCGATGACGAGTTCCCGCCCGCGTTGCGCGATACGCACCTGGATCTCGCCGGGCGTCGGGGACGGCTCAATGCCGTGATACACCGCGTTCTCGATCAGCGGCTGCAGCATCAGCGGCGGCACTTTGGCATCAAGTGGGCAATGCCGCAGATCCCACACCACTTTGAGCCGATCCCCAAGCCGCAGCCGTTCGAGGTCGAGGTAGCGATTCGCCAGTTCGATCTCATCGCCCACCGTCACGAGATCACGATTCTCGCGCATCAGGCTGCGGAACAAATCCGCCAGCGACTCCAGCGCTCGCTCGGCCCGGCGCGGATCGGACCGCATCACACCCAGCACCCCGTTGAGGCTGTTGAAGAAGAAGTGCGGCCGGATGCGCGCATTCAACGCCAGTACGCGCGCCTCCGACAGCGCAGGTGTCGCGAGCGCCGCGCGCCAGTGGAAGTAAGCCATCAAGAGCGCGCAACAGCCGGCCGCCCAGAGGCTCCAGCGCCACAGATCAGCACTTTCAGCGAGCGACGAAAGCAGCGGAAAGGTCGCCAGCACCGATACAACGCCGACCGCGACGAGCAACATAGTCGCCTTGCGATAGGTCTGCGACGCAATCACCGGCGCCAGCATGTAGGCCAGCAAGAGCCCCAGCATCAGCGGCAATTCCAGCAGGCCCGCCATCGCCAACGCCTCGCGCATCAGCGCCTCACCCGACACGCCGCGCAACGCCACTGTCACCAGCCCCATCAGATTGACGCCCAGCAGCCCGCGCAACATCACACCGAGGTTGCGGAAATCAGGCGGCGCCACTGCGTTACCGCGTGTCGCCGGGCCGGACTGCTTGGGCTTTTGCCGTATACTTGTCATCGTGTCCCGCGGCGCGCCGCCGCACTATTCCCCACCTGAGCCGCGCCACTTCCCAGCGCCGCACAGGTGCTCATGGATTCCCGCGATTATGACAGAGCGTTCACAACCCTCGCACGCCCAAACTGGCGATGCCAAGGCCTGGTCTGGCCGATTCAACGAACCGGTGTCGGATCTGGTCAAGCGATTCACCGCATCGGTGTTCTTCGACTGCCGCATGGCCGAGCAAGACATCCGCGGTTCGCTCGCGCACGCGAAGATGCTCGCCAAGCAAAACATCATCGGCGCGCAGGACCTCGCCGACATCGAGCGTGGCATGGCGCAGATCCTAGACGAGATCGCCGCCGGCAAGTTCGAATGGAGCCTTGATCTCGAAGACGTTCACCTGAACATCGAGCGCCGCCTGACCGACGCCTTGGCCGGC
>JAJZLD010000016.1 GCA_021803785.1 Pseudomonadota bacterium
GGGACCCCCGAACAAGCCGTCGAGTACCTTGTGCTCGGGGAAGTATTGCCGCAGCGCTTCTTCCGAGAAGTCGTACCGCGCTTGCCGCAGTTTCTCGGCTGCGTAACCCATATCCCAAGGTTGAAGGTCGGTGATGCCCAGCGTTCCAGCGGCGAATTCGCGCAACTGAGCTAAATCGCGTTCCGCGGATGGCCGCGCGCGGCGCGCAAGATCAAGCAGGAACTCGATTACCTCGCCGGGCGAGCCCGCCATCTTCGGCACCAGCGATACGCTGGCATGGTTCGGGTAACCAAGCAGACGTGCGGCCTCCTCGCGCAGCGTCAGGATGCGGGCGATCAGCGGGCCGTTGTCCCATTCGGGGTGACCGATCTCGGCCGAGAATTCGGACGCGCGTGTCGCGTTGGCACGCCACACCCGTTCGCGCAGCGCACGGTCGTCGGCCTGGCGCAGCACGGCCATCACGCAAGGGCCTTGCAGCGTGAGCCGATAGCCGGTAACGCCAGCCTTCTCCGCTACAGCCTTGGCATTTGCGATGGTGTCGGCCGGCAGGCCAGCAAGTGCCTCCGGGCTTGCGAAGTCCTCATGCCATGCGTTGGTGGCGTCAAGCAAGTTCTCAGAGAATTTGGCCGACAGGCCAGCGAGCTCTTCCTGGATCGCCTGAAAGCGAGGCTTGTCGGCCTCCGGCAACTCTGCGCCAGAAAGGCGGAAGTCGCGCACTGCATCCTCGACCACCTTGCGGCGTGCGCGCGGCCATGAGGCAAAGTCCGGGCGTGCTGCGAGGGCTTTGTAGCCGGCGAACAGCGCCGCGCTTTGCCCGAGTTCGGCAAAGAAGCGGGTGATCTCCGGCAGCATCGCGTTGTAGGCTTCGCGCCAGGGCGGCTGATCCAGCACGGAATGCAAATGACGTACGACTCCCCACGCACGACCGAGGCGGTCGGTCATGTCCGACAGCGGCTGAACAAAGTTCTCCCAGGTCGGCTCCCCGGACTGGCTGGTCAGCGTCTCGACCAAGGCGCGGCCTTCATCGAGTAAGCTGGAAATTGCCGGTGAGACGTGTTCCGGGGTGACAATGTCGAAGCGCGGCGCGCCGGAGAAGTCGAGCAGGGGATTGTTCATGTCGATGACCCAAAAGTTGTGTCGCTATTGTGCCGAAAACACTGCCAGCGCGGGGCAGGCTTGAGAGCCGGCCCGGCGAGCCCGATCACCCATTCATGGGTATCACTCTTGCGGAGGTAGGACCTGATGGACAACGCCCAGTCGCAGCGCGAGGCGCTTGGCGCCGAGATCGAGCGCGAACTCGCCAACGGCAACCTGAGCTTCCCGACTTTTCTGGAGGTGTCGCAAAAAATCCAGAAAACGCTTGAGCGGGAAGATGCCGGGCTCGACGCGTTGGTTCCCCTGATCCAGCTTGAGCCGGTACTGGCGGCGCGCGTCGTCGGTTTGGCGAATTCGGTTCTGTATGCATCAAGCGGCAACCCGGTGAAGGATGTGAAATCCGCAGTCATGCGCATTGGCCATGCTGCCCTGCGCTGCCTTGCGCTGGCGGTGGCAACCGCGCAACTGGCGCACGGCGAGCGCCTTGGTTCGGCAAGGCGCTATGCCACGCTGCTATGGGATCACAGCCTTGATGTTGCGGGCTGGGCCTACGCGATCAGCGCAACCTTCCGTACTGTGCGGCCCGACGATGCGATGCTGGCCGGTATGCTGCACGACATCGGCCAGTTCTACCTGCTGGGCAAGGCCGCTGACTACCCCGCGCTGCTCGATTCTGAGAGCGAGTTGTCTGACATGCTGCTGTGCTGGCACAAACCCATCGGTGAAGCGGTGCTCAAGGCGCTGGGCATGGCGCCCGAACTGGCGGATGCGGTGAACGACCGCGAGCTGTATGGTTCCATGTGGCCACCGGCAAACTTGCCGGACGTGCTGATGGTAGCCAACCTGCTGGCGGACACGCCAAATCCGCTGACGCTGATGAGCGAGGACGCGCGCACCAGCCTTCGCAAGGTCGTCGCACACGGCATTCCTGAAGACGTACTCGAGCAGCTGCATCTGGATGCGGCGGACGAACGGCGCAAGGCGCTTGCCGCCTTGGGGGGGTGAGTTGGCTCGGCGCTGAACAACAAAACGCCCGCATCATGCGGGCGTTTTTATTGCGTCTGGCGGCGACTCAGCCGAGTGATTTGCCCGTCAGGCGTTCGTAGGCTTCAACGTACTTGGCCCCGGTGCGCTCGGCCACTTCGGCCGGCAGTTTCGGTCCTGGCGCTTGCTTGTTCCAGTCTAGCGTCTCCAGATAGTCGCGCACATATTGCTTGTCGTAGGAGGGCGGCGAGATCCCTTCACGATAGCTGTCGGCCGGCCAGAAACGCGACGAATCCGGCGTCAGTGCTTCGTCGATGATGTGCAGCGTACCGGCGGCATCGAGACCGAACTCAAACTTCGTGTCGGCGATGATGATGCCGCGGCTGGCAGCATAGTCACGTGCTTCGGAATACAGGCGGATCGCGGTGTCGCGCACTTGTGCGGCAAGGGCCGGACCCACCAGTGCTTCGCACTTGGCGAAGTCGATGTTCTCGTCGTGTGTGCCAAGCTCGGCTTTGGTTGACGGTGTGAAGATCGGTTGCGGCAGTTTGGCGGCCTGTTGCAGACCTGCGGGCAGCGGGATGCCGCACACGGCGCCGGTTGCAAGGTAGTCCTTCCAGCCGCCGCCGATGATGTAGCCCCGCACCACCGCTTCGATCGGCAAAGGCTTCAGGCGTTTGACGACCAGCGCACGACCGCGAACCTGGTCGCGTTCATCTTCAGCCACCACGCTCTCGGGATCGATGCCGGTGAGTTGGTTCGGCACGACATGCGCGAGCTTGTCGAACCAGAAGTTTGCCAGCGCAGTCAGCACCTCGCCCTTGCGCGGGATCGGGTCGGGCAGCACGACGTCGAAGGCCGACAGGCGGTCGGTGGTGACGATCAGCAGCTTGTCGTCGCTGACGGCGTAGATGTCGCGCACCTTGCCGCGTCCGAGGAGCGGCAGGCTCTTGATCGAGGACTCGAAGAGCGGCTGGGTCATGGCAGGAATCCGGGCAAAGCGCGGATTATACCGGTCGCGGCCGCCGTCTCAGATGCCCAGGAAGCGCATCGGATCCAGCTTCCACTTCACCGGGTCTTCGTGCCCGACGATACGGTCGCCACCGCCACTGCCGAGCGGGCGCGAAAGGTCAAGCAAATAGGGTTCGACATAGCCGTTCGACTTGGTTGAGAAGAACACCTTGATCACCGGTGTCAGCAGGCTGGTCTCGTTCTGTTCAATGACCACGCCGAGCTTGCCGGATTCGAGCTTGACCAGGGTGCCGACCGGATAAATACCGACAATCCGCATGAAGGCCTGCACCAGCGTCGGCTCGAAGTGGAACTTGCTCCATTCGTAGAGTTTGCGCAGCGCATCGGTGGCGGGCATGCCCTTGTGGTAGCAGCGGTCGGCGGTAATTGCGTCGTAGACGTCCACGATCGCTGCCATCTTGGCGAGCGTCGAGATCTTGTCGCCCGGCAGTTTGTCGGGGTAGCCACTGCCATCGACACGCTCGTGGTGGTGCAGTGTGATGTCGAGCGGGATCTCGCCGATATCTGGCGTTTTCAACAGCACATCCCAGCCGTCCTTCGGATGGCGCTTGATCAGTTCGAACTCTTCGTCAGTCAGCCGGCCCGGTTTGTTCAGTACCTCGTCTGGCACGAAGGCCTTGCCGGTGTCGTGCAGCAGGCCACCGAGGCCGGCTTGGTGCGTCAGTTCGGTATCCATGCCGACGCCGCGGCAAAACGCGATCAGCAGCGTTCCAACGCTGACCGAATGCAGGAAGGTGTAGTCGTCCTTGTTCTTGATCCGCAGCAGCGTCAGCAGTGCGCCACCGTTTCGCAGCACCGACTCGGTGATGTCCTGCACCAAGGGCTCGACGGCCTCCATCTCCACGGCCTTGCCCAGGCGCACGTCATGCATCACGTTGCGCACCATCGCCTCGGCCTGGTTCTTGATCTGCTTGGCGCGCGCCATCTCCTTGGCCGTGTCGACCTTCAGTGGTGCTGCGGGCTTCTGTGCCGCAAGTGCGATCATCTCGCGTTCGATCGATGCACGGACCTCTTCGGCCGTTGGCGCATTCTCCACATCCAGCCCGCGTGAAGTGTCGATGTACACCTCGTGAATCCCGGCCGCCATGACCTTCTCGATCTGTCTCTCATCGGACAGCAGGAAGCGGTTGCGCAGGAAGGGGTGCTCCATCCATCCGCAGTCCAGGTCATGCAGGAACATGCCAACGCGCAATTGTTCTGAGGAGATCTTTTTGATCGATGACACGGCAGGTGTTTTCGGGCGGTTATGGTGTTAATGCTTTAACGGCGGCTCCGCGAGGATCTGAACCGCCGCGGACAGCGGTGCGGTGTGGCCGTATGCAATAATCGCTCAACTGGCGGCTCGCTTCGCGGCTGCGTCGCTCCAGCCGAGACCGAGTCCTGTTCCTGGTTCCGTTCTCGCTAGTTCGGCGCTCAAGTTACGTTTGAGCCTTCCTGTTGTTCAGTAACGGCCGATTGTGCGACGAATGTCTTCTAATCCCCGCTTGCCGGCCGAGAGCGTGCCGGTTTGGCATCATGTCCTGAGTGCCGATCTTGCTGCCCATGCGCAGCACCCGGCCGCCCGTTTTGTGCAACTTGCAACCCTCGGTGGGGACGGTTTTCCCGCCAATCGTACGCTCACTTTTCGCTGTTTCGGGCGAGAGGGGGCGCTTGTGTTCACAACCGACCTGCGCAGCCAGAAATGCGAGCAGATCGCCCATCACGGGAAGGCCGAGGCCTGTTGGTACTTTGCTGATGCACGGGTGCAGTGGCGCTTGCGCGGGCGCGCGATGGTGGCCGGCCCTCGAACCCGAACGCATCACGCATTGCGCGAGCTTGTTTGGGCGCGGCTGTCCGAGTCGTCTCGGCAGCGCTTCGTGTGGCCGGCGCCCGGGCAGATACTTGCCCCGGCATCCAAGGCTGGCGCAATCTCACCGACCGCGGCGCCCGCCAGTTTCGGCCTGCTGATTTTGTCGCCACATCGTGCCGAGCGGCTTGACCTTCGCGCTGAGCCGAATCGCCATTTGTGCTGGTTGGCTCATCGCGGCGACTGGGCGATGACCGAGCTCAACCCATGACGGGGTACAATCCGCATCGGAAGTCCGCCAGGCAGTCGCGGTATCGCAAGGTATCGAGGAAAGTCCGGGCCCCGCAGGGCAGAATGCCGGCTAACGGCCGGGCGCTATAAGCCGAAAGGCCCAAGGCGACGGAAAGTGCAACAGAGAGTAGACCGCCGATGGCCCCGCAAGGGGATCAGGTAAGGGTGAAACGGTGGGGTAAGAGCCCACCGCGTCCGTGGTGACACGTACGGCACGGTAAACCCCATTCGGGGCAAGGCCAAATAGGGGAGCGTTGAGGCGGCCCGCTGAGCTCCCGGGTAGGCTGCTAGAGCTTCGCAGCAATGCGTCGACCAGAGGAATGACTGCCCCGTCCCCGCAAGGGGGCGCGACAGAACCCGGCTTATCGGCGGACTTCCACTTCCCGCCTTTTCTCTTCCGCCATGTTCGACCCGGATGCGCATCTTGGGTATCGGGCCAAAATCGTGCGTCGCGCCTGCGATGCGGCGGATGACGACCTTCCGCTAGGTTGTAAATTTCAAGCGATTTCTGCGCTTGTCTCTCTATCCCATTGGATTGATTGAATATTTCCCCTTTTGAGGTCTGGCGTGTCGCGATAAGTCATTGTGTTGCTTGAGAAAAACGTCGCGGGGCTCGCTTGACCGGGGTGTTTCTTTTACCTAAAGTGGTGCGAAGTGGAGAAAAATGGGAAAAAGTGGGCGCAAGTCAGTCGCGCGTGTCGCGAAGTGGCTCAACCACCTCCCGATGAGCTGAAAGGGTTTCGATGTTTCAGGGCGCTGCCGCGCTGAGTCTCGATGCGAAGGGTCGCTTGGCGATCCCGTCGCGGCATCGTGACGCCCTGACAGTCATGTCGAGTGGTCAGCTCGTGATCACTGCACACCCGCATCGCTGCCTGCTGGTCTATCCGGTGCCCGCCTGGGAACCGATTCGCGACAAGGTGCTTGCCGCGCCCAGTCTTGAGGCGCGTTCCGCATTGCTCAAACGTTTGCTGGTTGGCTTCGCGCGCGATGAAGAAATGGACGCCGCCGGTCGCGTGCTGATCGCGCCAGAGCTGCGGCAGTTCGCCCAGCTCGACAAGCAGGTCTGGCTGGTCGGTCAGGGCAACCACTTTGAGCTGTGGTCCGACGCTGGCTGGCAGAAGCAGCAGGAAGAAATGCTGGCGCTGGGCGCCGATTTGCTCCCGCCTGGCCTGGAGACCTTGTCGCTGTGAGCGCCGAACTGGCGCACGTGACAGTCCTGCTGGACGAGGCGGTCGACGCACTCGCAGTCCGGCCGGACGGTATTTATGTCGACGGCACCTTCGGTCGCGGCGGTCACAGCAGCGCGATTCTGAAGCGTTTGGGGCCGGCTGGTCGCCTCATCGCCTTCGATCGCGATCCCGTTGCCATTGCGGCCGGACAGGCGATTGGCGATGCGCGGCTGACGTTGGTTCATGAACCGTTTTCCGCGTTGTCCAGCGCTTTGGATGAACTGGGCATCGCGCAAGTGGATGGCGTTTTGCTGGATCTCGGGGTGTCTTCCCCGCAGCTCGACGACGCTGCGCGTGGCATGAGTTTCCGATTCGATGCGCCGCTCGATATGCGCATGGATACGACCCGTGGCGAAACTGCCGCGGAATGGCTTGCGCGGGCATCCGTGCAGGAAATCACCGAAGTAGTGAGGGGGTACGGTGAAGAACGGTTTGCTTACCAGATTGCAAAGGCGCTTGTTGCTGCTCGGGCAGGGCAGCCTGTTACAACCACACGGCAACTTGCCGCGCTCGTGGAAAAGGTCGTGCGCACGCGCGAGCCGGGGCAGCACCCTGCGACGCGCACCTTCCAGGCTCTACGGATTCACGTCAATCGCGAGCTTGAGGAACTGTCGCTGATCCTGCCGCAGTGCGTGGGTCGGCTTGCGACAGGCGGGCGGATTGCCGTGATTGCCTTTCATTCCCTCGAAGATCGCATCGTAAAGCAGTTTCTGCGCGATGCCTCGCATTCGGTTGAGCCGCCGCGTGGCGTGCCGGTGCGCGCGGCAGATCTGCCGCAGCCGCTGATGCGTCTGATCGGAAAACCAGTGCGACCGAGCGCTGCCGAGGTGGCGGCCAACCCGCGCGCGCGCAGCGCAATCATGCGTATTGCGGAGCGGATTTGATCCATGATTCGCCTCAACGTCATCCTGATCGTGCTGGTGTTGGCAAGCGCGCTTGCGCTGGTCTCGGCGCAGCACCAGTCGCGCAAGCTGTTTATCGAGCTTGAACGCCTGCAGGCCCGCGAGCGGGCGCTTGAGGTTGAATGGGGGCAGTTGCAGCTTGAGCAGAGCACCTGGGCGGCGCATTCGCGCGTCGAGAAGCTGGCCCGCGAGAGGCTCCATCTTGTCACCCCGGATCCGCGCCATGTGCTAGTGCTCGACGGCGACGCTGGAGCTGCGCGGTGAAGAAGAATTTCACCTTCAATCACAACCCGCTGCTGTCCGAGAAGCTGCCGGTCTGGCGTGCGCGTTTCGTGCTGGTGACGCTGCTCTCGGCATTCGTGGCGCTGGTGTGCCGTGCGGCATGGCTACAAGGCGTAAAGACGGACTTTCTGCAGGCCAAGGGCGAGTCGCGCTACGCCCGAGTGATCGAGCTGCCTGCTGATCGCGGCAAGATCGTCGATCGCCACGGCGAGGTGTTGGCGGTGAGCACGCCGGTTCGTTCGGTGTGGGCGATTCCGGACGACGTTTCCCTGACACCCGCGCAGTCGCGTGAGCTGGCGCGCATGCTCGGCATAGATGCGAGCGAGCTCAACCGCAAGCTCGCGTCGGAGAAAGAGTTCGTTTACCTGAAGCGGCAGGTGCCGCCGGAACTGGCTGATCGCATCGCGGCGTTGAACCTGCCCGGCATTCACGAGCAGAACGAATTCCGCCGCTTCTACCCGACCGGCGAGGTCGCTGCCCATGTGGTGGGTTTCACCGATGTTGACGACAATGGCCAGGAAGGCATCGAGCTGGCGTTCCAGAAGGATCTGGTTGGCCAGGCGGGCAGTCGTCGCGTGATCAAGGATCGTCGCGGCCACATCGTCGAGGACGTGGAGTCGATCAAGAAGCCGCGCGCAGGTGCCGACGTCGTTCTGGCGCTGGACTCCAAGATCCAGTATCTCGCTTACAGTGCGCTCAAGCAGGCGGTTGCGGTCAATAAGGCTAAAGCTGGCAGCGCGGTTGTGATTGATGTGAAGACCGGCGAGATCCTTGCGTTGGTAAATAATCCCACTTACAACCCGAACAACCGTTTGCGGCTCTCCGGCGCGCAGTTGCGCAACCGCGCGCTGACCGATACGTTCGAGCCGGGTTCGACGATGAAGCCCTTCACCGCAGCGCTGGCGCTCGACAAGGGCAAGTTCCGCTTCGACACCATCATCAACTGCGCGCCGGGCCGCATGACGATCGGTTCAGCGACGATTTCCGACGCTCACCCGCACGGCGCACTGACCGTCGCCCAGGTGATCCAGAAATCCTCCAATATCGGTGCGGCGAAGATGGCGCTGTCGATGCCGCCCGAAGAAATGTGGCAGATGTTCGATTCGCTCGGCTTTGGCTCGCCGCTCAAGCTCGGCTTCCCGGGCGAAGCGCCCGGTCGCCTGCGTCCTGCTCGGATCTGGCGTCCGATCGAACAGGCCACGATGTCCTACGGCCACGGCATCTCGGTGAACCTGATGCAGATCGCCCAAGCCTACCTGGTGTTCGCTCGCCAGGGTGATCTGATTCCGCTCTCGCTGACCCGTGTTGATACGCCGCCGCTGCACGGTAAGCCGGTCTTCTCCGAGCAAACGGCGCGCGAAGTGCGCGCGATGCTGGAAAGCGTGACCCAACCCGGAGGTACCGCGACGCTTGCCCAGGTGCCGGGTTATCGCGTCGGCGGCAAGACCGGTACCGCGATGAAGATCGAGGGCGGTGTATATGCCAACAAATATGTGTCCTCCTTTGTGGGGCTCGGTCCGATCTCAAATCCGCGGCTGATCGTCGCGGTCATGATCGATGAGCCGAGCGGCGGCAAACACTACGGCGGTGAGGTTGCTGCTCCGGTGTTCTCCGAGGTGATGGCGGGTTCGTTGCGTGCGCTTGGCGTGCCGCCTGACGCACCGCTGCGCCCGATGCAGGTTGCGCAAACACAGCGCACCGACGCCGACGTGAAGGAGGGCATGTGAGTCAGCGCGAAGCCCGTCTGATCCTGGATGCGCTGGCTTCCAGCGGTGTCGTGCCGACACGCCTCTGTGCCGATTCGCGCGCGATCGAGCCGGGTGACGTTTTTCTGGCGTATCCCGGCGCGCGCAGCGATGGCCGCCGTTACATCGCTGAAGCCGTTCGCCGAGGTGCCGCCGCAGTGTTGTGGGAGCGTAGCGGCTACCACTGGGATGGCACGGTTGTCGTGCCGCATCTGGGTTGGGAAGGACTCGCGCATGTCGCGGGCGAGCTTGCGAATCTCGTCTACGGCGAGCCGTCGCGCCAGTTGCGCCTGATCGGCATCACTGGCACTAACGGCAAGACCTCGTCGTCGCAATGGCTGGCGCGCTGTTTTACCGCGCTGCATGAGCGCTGCGGCGTGGTTGGCACGCTTGGCATCGGCTACCCCGATGCGCTCGAAGAAGGCCTCAACACCACGCCGGATGCGCTGGTGCTGCACGCCGCACTGGCGAACTTTGTTGCGGACGGCGCTCGCGCAGCCGCGATGGAGGTTTCCTCGATCGGGCTCGATCAGGATCGTGTTGCCGGCGCGCACTTTGATACCGCCGTATTCACGAACCTCACACGCGATCACCTTGACTATCACGGCTCGATGGAGGCTTATGCGGCCGCCAAGGCGAAGCTGTTTCACTGGCCTTCGCTGCGTGCAGCGGTGATCAACGTTGATGACGAATTCGGCCTGGATCTGGCGGCCGATTGCGGTGGGCGCTTGCCGCTTACGATTGGCTACACCGCCGGCGACTGCCCGGAGCACCTGCCTGCGGGCGTCCGTCCGCTGGTCGCGGCGGACATCCACGGTACCGCCACCGGTCAGCGTTTCACGCTCATGTGGAGTGGCATGCGCGAGGAGGTCGAGGTTGGCATCGTCGGCCGCTTCAATGTCAGCAACCTGCTCGCAGTCGCGGGTAGTCTGCTCGCCGCCGGCCATGCGCTGGACGATGTGGCCGGCGTGCTGCAGACGCTTCACGCGCCGCCTGGCCGGATGCAGGCGATTGGCGGTGTGATGCAGCCGTTGGTGGTGGTCGATTACGCCCATACGCCGGATGCTCTTGAGCAGGCGCTGAAGGCGCTGCGCCCGGCTGCGCAGGCGCGTGGCGGGCAGCTCGTTTGCGTGTTCGGTTGCGGCGGTGATCGCGACCCCGGCAAGCGGCCGATGATGGGCGCAGTTGCGACACGGCTTGCAGACCGTGTGGTGCTGACGAGCGACAACCCGCGTAGCGAAGATCCGCTCGCGATTCTCGATCAGGTTCGCGCCGGGGCCGGAGCTACCGCCGTCGTGGTTGCTGATCGGGACCGCGCAATCGCCGAGGCGATCGTTCAGGCGGCTCCCGACGATGTGATCCTGCTTGCTGGCAAGGGGCACGAACCCTATCAGGAAGTGGCGGGTGAGCGGCATCCGTTCTCAGACCTTGAACATGCACAACTTGCGTTGAAGCAGTGGAAGGATCCGCAAGGAGCGTCAGCATGATGAAACTGAGTGAGGCCGCCGCTGCGTTGGGAGCAGAACTGCGTGGCGCCGATGCCGAGCTGACATCGGTCGGCAGTGACACCCGCGCGCTCGCGGCGGGCCAGCTCTTTGTTGCGCTACGCGGTGAGAACTTCGATGGCCACGACTTTCTCGCGCAGGCTGCCGAGGGTGGCGCCGCCGCTGCGCTGATCGATCAGCGCCATGCCGACGCAGCAACGGAATGGCCATTGCCGTGCGTGGTAGTCGCTGACACGCGTCTGGCGCTCGGCACGCTTGCCGCCTGGTGGCGCGGGCGCTTCAACCTGCCGCTGATTGGTGTAACCGGCAGCAACGGCAAGACCACGGTCAAGGAGATGTGCGCGGCGATTCTGCGTGCGCAAGCGCGGCTCGACGGGGCTGACGACTCGGTGGTGCTGGCAACGGTTGGCAATCTGAATAACGACATTGGGATGCCAATGATGCTGTTGCGTCTGCGGCCAACGCACCGTTTCGCCGTGATCGAAATGGGCATGAACCACCCCGGCGAGATCGACTACCTGACACGCATCGCATGCCCCACCGTTGCGCTTGTGAACAACGCGCAGCGTGCGCATTTGGCTGGTATGGGCGGCCTTGATGCAGTGGCGATCGAGAAGGGCGCGATCTACAACGGCCTCGGAGATACCGGCATTGCAGTGGTGAATGCGGACGATCCGCACGCTGATCGCTGGATCGCGACCAATGTGGGCCGGCCTTGCATTCGATTCGCGATGAACGCCGATGCGGAAGTGCGTGCTTCGGCTGATTTGGGTGCGCTGGATGCCCGCGTTGTACTCGATACGCCGCAAGGCGAGGTGCGATTCACGCTGCAGGTGCCGGGCGTACACAACGTGCGCAATGCGGCTGCTGCTGCCGCGGCTGCGCTCGCTGCGGGGGCGTCGCTGCAGGCCGTGAGCGATGGCCTTGGCGGCTACACCGGTACCAAGGGGCGTTTGCAGATGCGCCGCGCCGCCGGTTCCGGTGCCACGCTGCTGGACGACACCTACAACGCCAACCCCGATTCGGTGCGCGCAGGGCTTGATGTGCTTGCGATGACGGCAGGACGCAAGGTCTTCGTGTTCGGTGACATGGGCGAGATCGGTGACCGCGCAGCGCAGTATCACGACGAGATCGGTGGCTACGCGAAAAGCCAGGGTGTCGATGTGATGCTCGCGCTTGGCGAGCACTCGGCGGTGGCGGCCAGGAATTTCGGCGAGGGCGGTCGTCACTTCGGCGACATCGAAACGCTTATCGCTGCGCTGCGTGAAACGCTGACCCCCGACACCGTCGTGCTGGTGAAGGGTTCTCGTTTCATGAAGATGGAACGTGTGGTCGACGCGCTGGCGTCGGCCGATTGATCGGCAGGACTCAAGGCAATGCTTCTCGAACTCGCTCTCTGGCTCGGTCAGGACATCCGCACGTTCAACGTGTTCGGCTACATCACGCTGCGCACGATGTTGGCGGCGCTGACCGCGCTGGTGATCTCCTTCATCTTCGGCCCGGGTGTGATCCGCTGGCTTGCCGCGAAGAAGATCGGCCAGGCAGTGCGGGATGATGGCCCGAAATCGCACCTGACGAAGGCGGGTACGCCGACGATGGGCGGCGCGCTGATCCTGATCGCGATCGCGATCACCACGCTACTGTGGGGCGACCTGAAGAATCGATACATCTGGGTTGTTCTGTTGGTGACGCTGGGCTTTGGCGCAGTGGGCTGGGTCGATGACTGGCGCAAGGTCGTGTATCGCGATCCGAAGGGTCTGGCATCGCGCTGGAAGTACTTGTGGACCTCGCTGATCGCCGGTGGCGCAGCGGTGTACCTCGGCATGACGGCAACGGTGCCCGCGCAGACCGAACTGATCGTTCCTTTCTTCAAGAGCGCGGTCTATCCGCTTGGCGCGGTCGGTTTTATGGTGCTCAGCTATTTCGTGATCAACGGCACCAGCCACTCGGTGAATCTGACGGACGGCCTCGACGGCCTCGCAATCATGCCGACGGTGATGGTGTCCGCGGCGCTGGCGGTGTTTGCATACGTCGCCGGCCACGTCGGTTTCTCGAAATACCTTGGGGTGCCCTACGTGGCGGGTGCGGGCGAGTTGGCCGTGTTCTGTGGCGCGCTGTGCGGCGCGGGGCTTGGCTTTCTCTGGTTCAACGCCTATCCCGCCGACGTGTTCATGGGCGACGTGGGCGCGCTCGCGCTCGGCGCGGCGATGGGTACCGTCGCCGTGATCGTGCGCCAGGAAATCGTGCTGTTCATCATGGGGGGGCTGTTCGTAGCCGAAGCGATGTCGGTGATGGTGCAGGTGGCCTACTTCAAGTACTCCGGCGGCAAGCGGATCTTCCGCATGGCGCCGCTGCATCACCATTACGAACTCGGTGGCTGGAAGGAAACGCAGGTGGTCGTCCGTTTCTGGATCATTACGCTGATGCTCGTCCTGTTCGGCCTCTCCACGCTGAAGCTGCGCTGAGCATGGATAACGCAGTGCTCCTCCGCGACAAACCGGTGCTGGTGCTCGGGCTGGGTGAGTCCGGCCTCGCCATGGCGCGCCATCTGGTCAGGCAGGGCGCGCGCGTGCGCGTTGCCGACTCGCGTGCGACGCCGCCGGGGCGCGAGGCGCTCGCCGCGTTGCCGCACGTGGATCTGCGCTGCGGTACTTTCAGCGCCGACTTGCTCGATGGCATCGAGATGCTCGCGATCAGCCCCGGTTTGGATCCGCGCCAGGACCTGGTCGCGACCGCCCGGGAGCGCGGCATCCGCATTACCGGCGAGATCGAACTGTTTGCCGAGGCGCTCGCAGCGAGCGGTCAAAAGGTACCTGTCGTTGCGATCACCGGCACCAATGGAAAGACCACTACTACGGCATTGACCGGTGAGCTGTGCCGTGCCGCAGGTTTGGACGTCGCAGTCGCCGGCAATATCAGCCCCGCCGCGCTGGACGAGTGGATGCGCCGAGAAGACGCAGGCACGCCGGCCCAAGCCTGGGTTCTCGAACTGTCGAGCTTTCAGCTCGAAACCTGCGACAGCTTTGCGCCCGATGCAGCCACGGTGTTGAACATCAGCGACGATCACCTCGATCGCTACGATGGTCTGGACGCGTATGCCGCAGCGAAGGCCGCGATCTACGATCGCTGCCGGGTGCAAGTGTTCAACCGCGACGATGCGCGCGTGGCGGCGATGCGTCGGGCTGGCGAAGCGTTCAGTTTCGGGCTGGGCACCCCGGCCGCTGAGTCTGAGTTTGGATTGATGGAGCAAGCGGGCGCGGCTTGGCTTGCCAAGGGCACACAGCCCTTGATGCCGCGAGCTGAATTGCCGCTGGCCGGCTCTCACAACGTCGCGAACGCGCTCGCCGCACTGGCGCTCGGGCACGCGATCGGACTGCCGATGCCGGCGATGCTCGACGCTCTGCGCAACTTCCGTGGTTTGCCGCATCGCGTCGAACCGGTCGCCAAGCGTGCCGATGGTGTTGTGTTCTACGACGACTCCAAGGGGACGAACGTTGGTGCAACGCTGGCTGCGCTCGAAGGCCTTGGCCAGCGCGTTGCCCTGATCGCCGGCGGTGATGGCAAGGGCCAGGATTTCACGCCGCTGCGCGATGCCTTTGCGCGCCACGCCCGCGTCGTCGTTTTGATTGGTCGGGACGCTAAGCAAATTGAAGTTGCCGCAGAAGGCTGCGGCGTGCCGATGGTTCACGCCGCCGATTTGCCGGCTGCGGTAGTGCAGGCCAATGCGCACGCCCAGGCGGGTGACGCCGTGATGCTGTCGCCCGCTTGCGCCAGCCTCGACATGTTCCGCAACTATGCGCACCGCGCCGAAGTCTTTTGCGAAGCGGTCTGGCGACTGCCGGGGGTGGTGAGGCTATGAGCGTATTCGCCCGCTTTGCCGGCATGTTTGCGCGCCCCGAGCCGGGCTTGCCGATGGGTTCGCACGCGGCGCATCGCGCCGTTGGGCGCTTGACCGGCGTGCCGCAGACGCCGCGCGAACTCGATCCGCTACTGATCTGGTCGGCTGCTGCGCTGCTGCTGTTCGGCGTGGTGATGGTGTTCTCCTCGTCGATCGCAACCGCCGAAGGTAACCGCTTCACGCACTACCAGCCGACCTTCTTCCTGGTTCGCCATGTCGTGTTTCTTCTAATCGGACTCACGGCGGGTGCGATGGTCTTCCAGGTGCCGATCGGGACGCTGCAAAAACTCGCGCCGGCCTTGTTTGCTGTTGGCGTCGTGCTCTTGCTGCTGGTACTGATTCCGCACGTCGGGCGCGATGTGAATGGCGCACGACGCTGGATCGGATTCGGCTTCGCGAACCTGCAACCGTCCGAGCTGATGAAACTGGGTGTTGCGCTGTACGCCGCCGACTACACGGTGCGCAAGCTCGGCGATATGAAGAGCTTCCGGCGAGGATTCATGCCGCTCGCGGCGGTGGTGTTGTTTGTGGGCTTCCTGCTGTTGCGCGAGCCGGACTTCGGCGCCTTCGTCGTGATCACCGCAATCGCATTCGGCATCTTGTTCCTTGGCGGCATCAACGTTCGCATCTTCGGCATGCTGATCGCGGTTGCGATCGTGGGGTTCGTGCTGTTGATCTGGCTGTCGCCCTATCGCCGTGAACGCATTCTCGGTTTCATGGACCCCTGGCAGGACGCCTTCGGCAAAGGCTATCAGCTCTCGCACGCGTTGATCGCGTTTGGTCGTGGTGAGTGGTTCGGTGTCGGTTTGGGCGCGAGTGTCGAAAAGCTCTTTTATTTGCCCGAGGCGCATACCGACTTCCTGCTCGCGGTGATCGCCGAGGAACTTGGGTTTGTCGGCGTGCTGGCGGTCATCACGCTGTTCGCGATTCTCGTGCAACGTGCGTTCGTGATCGGCCGGCAGGCGCATCTGATCGAGCGCCATTTTGCGGGGCTCGTGGCGCAGGGCATCGGCATCTGGCTTGGCGTGCAGTCCTTTATCAACATGGGCGTAAACATGGGGCTCCTGCCGACGAAGGGGCTTACCCTGCCGATGATGAGCTTTGGCGGTTCCGGCATACTCGCCAACTGCGTTGCGTTGGCGGTGCTGCTTCGAATCGATTGGGAAACACGCCAGCTGACCCGCGGAGGCCGCGCGTGAGCGCGCCGTCTCGCACCCTCATGGTGATGGCGGCTGGCACCGGCGGCCACATCTTCCCCGGCCTTGCGATCGCTCAGGCGATGCAGGCACGCGGATGGTCGGTGCGCTGGTTGGGCACCGCACACGGCATGGAAGGCGAGATCGTTCCGCGCCACGGCCTCGCGCTGGACACCATCGAATTTGCCGGCCTGCGCGGCAAGGGGATCGGCCACGCGGTGCGCGGCGTGTTCGCCTTCTTCTCCAGCTTGGTTCGCAGCATCGGCTTGATCCGTGCTGCGCACGCCGACGTCGTGTTGGGCATGGGCGGCTATGTAACGGTGCCGGGTGGCATCGCCGCGCGCATCAGTGGCCGTCCGCTGGCGCTGGTGAACGCCGATGCCGCGCCGCTCCTGTCGAACAAGTTGCTCGGCCCCTTCGCCCAGCGCGTGCTGTTCGGCTTTGCTGGCGACTTCGGTTCGTTGGCGGGGAAGGCTGTGGTTACTGGCAATCCGGTGCGTCGCGAGATCTGCGCGCTGCCGGACCCCGCCGCTCGCTATTCCGGCCGTAGTGGTCCGCTCAAAGTTCTGGTGGTTGGTGGCAGCCTCGGCGCGCGCGCGCTGAACGAGGCGGTGCCCGCTGCGCTTGCCCTGATTCCGGCGAATGAGCGGCCGCAGGTAACGCATCAATCGGGCAAGGCCAACATCGATTCGCTGCGCGAGCTTTACGCAAAGGCGGGCGTCGAGGCTGAACTCGTGGCCTTCATCGACGACATGCCGCGCCGCCTGGCCGACGCCGACCTGGTCATCTGCCGCGCCGGTGCGGTCACTGCCGCCGAACTCACTGCCGCGGGCGTTGCGAGCATTCTCGTCCCGCTGGTGGTGTCGACGACTTCGCATCAGCGCGACAACGCCGAATTGCTCGCAAAGGCCGGCGCTGCGTTGCACCTGCCGCAGGCTGAACTGTCGGCGGCGAAACTTGCATCGATGCTGCAACAGATTGACCGCGCACGTTGCCTCGCGATGGCCAAAGCGGCGCGCAGTATTGGCAAGCCGGATGCGACCGAACGCATCGCAGACATCATCGAGTCGCTGGCCAGCGGGGGTAAGGCATGAAGGCCCCCGGTCTGACGCGCGCGGCCCGGTACACTAGAGGGTTTTTCCCTCCCGGGTGTGAGTCATGAAACACAAGATCAAACGCATCCACTTCGTCGGCATCGGCGGTGCCGGCATGAGCGCGATCGCCGAGGTGCTGGCGAGCCAGGGTTACGCCGTGAGCGGTTCCGACCTGGCTGACAATGCGACCACCCGCCGCCTTGCCGGCCTCGGGATCAAAGTGGTGCAGGGGCATGCGGCCGAGCATGTGGCCGATGCTGACGCAATCGTCACCTCCACTGCCGTGCAGCGCGACAACCCGGAAGTGCAGGCCGCGCGTGCACGCCAGATTCCTGTGGTGCCGCGGGCCCAGATGCTGGCCGAGCTGATGCGCCTAAAGCAAGGTATTGCGATTGCCGGTACGCACGGCAAAACCACCACGACCAGCCTGGTTGCGAGCGTGCTGACTGCCGGCGGATTCGACCCTACCTTCGTGATCGGTGGTCGTCTCAATGCCGTCGGCGCGAACTCACGCGTCGGTACCGGCGAATTCCTGGTTGCCGAAGCGGATGAGTCGGACGCATCCTTCCTGATGCTGAGCCCGGTGATTTCGGTCGTCACGAACATCGATGCCGATCACATGGAAACCTACGGCCACGATTTCGCGCGCCTCAAGCACGCATTTGTGGACTTCCTCAACCGCCTCGCGTTCTACGGCGTCGCGGTGCTCTGTGTCGACGACCCGAACGTGCGCGAGATCATGCCCTTCGTGTCGAAGCAGATCATCCGTTACGGCCTGAGTCCGGATGCGCAGGTGCGCGCCGAAAACGTGCGTGCCGTGGATGGGCAGATGCACTTCGATGTGGTGCGCCAGAACGGTAGCACGGTGCGTTATCCGGTTACGCTGAATCTGCCGGGTATGCACAACGTGCTCAATGCACTTGCGACGATCGCGGTGGCGACTGAAGTGGGTGTGCCGGACGAGGCGATCGCACGCGGACTCGCTGAGTTCCAGGGTGTCGGTCGTCGCTTCCAGCGCTATGGCGAAGTGGCGTTGCCCGCAGGCGGCAGCTTCACGCTGATTGATGACTACGGTCACCATCCGGTCGAGATGGCGGCCACGCTTGCCGCAGCGCGTGGCGCGTTCCCGGGGCGTCGCCTTGTGCTGGCCTTTCAGCCGCACCGCTACACCCGCACGCGCGACTGCTTCGAAGATTTCGTTCGTGTGCTTGGCACGGTTGACGCTTTGCTGCTGGCCGAAGTGTACGCAGCGGGCGAGGCGCCGCTGGTGGCTGCTGACGGTCGTTCTTTGGTGCGCGCGATTCGCGTGGCCGGCAAGGTGGAACCGCTGTTCGTAGAGGACATTACTGAGATGCCGGCGCGCATTCTGGAGTGCGCGCGCGATGGCGACGTTGTGATCACGATGGGGGCGGGCTCGATCGGCGCTGTCCCAGGCAAGTTGGTGCAGGTGTAGCAAATGACGGACGTCAAAGAGCTGGGCAAGGTTGCAGTGCTGATGGGCGGCTCGTCGGCCGAACGCGATGTGTCGCTGATGTCGGGCGGCGCCGTGCTCGAAGCGCTGCGTGCGCGAGGCGTGGACGCGCACCGCTTTGATCCATCGGAGCGCGATGTAATGGCGCTGCGCGACGAGGGTTTCAATCGCGCCTTCGTGATTCTGCATGGCCGCGGCGGAGAGGACGGTACCCTGCAGGGCGTGCTGGAAACGCTGCGGATTCCCTATACCGGCAGTGGCGTGATGGCTTCCGCGATTTCGATGGACAAGTGGCGCACCAAGCTGGTGTGGCTGGCCGCCGGTCTGCCGACGCCGCGCTTCCGCCTGCTCGATGCGCAAACCGACTGGGACGATGTGGCGCGTGACCTCGGCCTGCCGATTTTCGTCAAGCCGGTGCATGAAGGCTCCAGCATGGGTGCGACGAAGGTCACCGAAGTGGCGCAGTTGAAAGAAGCCTGGGCGCTCGCAGCGCGCTTCGATTCACTCGTCATTGCCGAAGAGTTCATCGAAGGTCAGGAACTGACGGCGCCCTTCCTGGGTGACAAACCTTTGCCCCTGGTACGTATCGCCGCGCCTGATGGCAAGTACGACTACCAGAACAAATACTTCACCGACGTCGTGCAGTACCACTGCCCCTGCGGCTTGCCCGCCGAGCGCGAGGCTGAACTGCAGGCGATCGTGATGCGTGCGTCCGCCGTGCTGGGTTGCCGGGGCTGGGGGCGTGCGGACCTGATGCTCACTGCCGAGGGCCGCGCCTATCTGCTCGAAATGAACACCGCGCCGGGCATGACCTCGCACTCGCTGGTGCCGATGGCCGCGCGCGCTGCGGGTATCGCATTCGAAGACTTGTGCGTTGAAATCCTCAAGGGGGCTGCACTTGGCTGAGCATCAACCCGCCTTTGGCCGCAATGTCTCGACGGGGCGCCCCGCGCGCGCTGCTGTTGAGGCGCGCGGCCTTTGGCATCGACCGGAGTGGATGAACGGCATCGCGGACGCGCTGCTGCTCTTCGCCTCGATCGCGCTCGGCTATGCCGCGATGCGCGTCGTGCTCGCCATGCCTATCTTCGGTTTCCGCGAAGTCGTGGTGGTTTCACCGCTGTCTCAGGTGACCACTGCGCAGCTCGAGTTCGCGGCTCGTTCCGGTCTGAAAGGCAATTTCTTCAGCGTCAGTCTCGACGACGCACGTGCCGCGTTCGAAAAGCTGCCATGGGTGCGTCGTGCAGAAGTACGACGCGTGTGGCCGGCAACGCTTGAGGTGAAGCTCGAGGAACATGTTGCCGCAGCCTACTGGCGGGCAGGTGACAACGGCGATACGCGCCTGGTGAATCAGCAAGGTGAGGTCTTCGTTGCCGCGACAAATGC
>JAJZLD010000017.1 GCA_021803785.1 Pseudomonadota bacterium
TATGGCATTTAGCGTGAGACTCTTCGCAACTCAGCAAGCCTACACAGTAACCTGAGGCGCTTGTGCTGTAGACGACCGGTCTATTACAATTTGCGCCATGAACCGGACGACTGACACCCGCGAGCACATCCTGCAGACCGCCGAGAGCCTGATCCTCGGCAAGGGCTTTGCCGCCGTGGGGCTTGGCCCGATTCTCAGCGCCGCCGGCGTACCCAAGGGATCCTTCTACCATTGGTTCCCCTCCAAGGAAGCGTTTGGGGTGGCCTTGCTCGAGCGCTACTTCGAGCGCTATCTCGAAAGCCTCGATGAGCGTTTTGGCAGCACTGCCGGCACCGGACGCGCGCGCTTGCTCGGCTATTTCGCCGACTGGATGGATCGCCAGCGCGACGGCGGCTGCGCGCAGCAATGCCTCGCGGTGAAGCTGGCCGCCGAAGTGGCCGACCTCTCCGAGCCGATGCGCCAGGCACTCGAAGTCGGCACGCGGCGCATCACCGCGCGAATTGCGGGCGCCCTGCAGGCCGCCTTGCAAGACGGTTCGCTGCCGGCAGGCGCGGACCCGGCAAGTCTGGCCGTCACGCTCTACACCTTGTGGATCGGGGCAAGCGTGCTGACCAAGGCACAACGCGACGCCACGCCGTTTGAAGCCGCCTGGGCGCATACGCTGCAGTTGCTCGGGGCCGATCCGCACTGACCGATTGAAATCATGTTTTCCGACCGACTTCGTCTCGATTCTCGCCGACCGGTCTAATCACAACACCCCACATGGAGTATCACAATGATCGCTGACAAGCTGCTGCACCCGATTCAGGTTGGAAGCCTGAATCTGCCGAATCGCATTTTCATGGCACCACTGACGCGCCAGCGCGCGAGCCAACCCGGCAATGTGCCGACGGCACTGAACGCCACCTACTACGCGCAACGCGCCTCAGCCGGCCTGATCATCACCGAAGCCACGCAGGTGATGCCCGAGGGTCAGGGCTACGCCTGGACCCCCGGCATGCATACCGACGCCCAGCAGGCTGGCTGGAAACTGGTCACTGATGCGGTGCACGCGGCCGGGGGCCATATCGCGCTGCAGCTCTGGCATGTGGGTCGCATCTCGCACCGCCATGTTCAGCCGGACGGCAAGCTGCCGGTAGCCCCGTCGGCGATCCAGGCCAATGCGCAGACCTTTGTCGTCCACCCGGATGGCAGCATGGGCATGGTGCAGACCGATCTGCCGCGTGCGCTCGAAATCGAGGAATTGCCGGGCATCGTGGCCGCATTCCGCGCTGCCGCACGCCGCGCCATTGATGCCGGCTTCGACTTCGTCGAAATTCACGCTGCCAACGGCTACCTGCTGGATCAATTCCAGAGCACAGGCCCGAATCAGCGTACCGATGCCTACGGCGGAAGCGTCGAGAACCGCGCGCGCCTGACGTTGGAAGTGGTCGATGCGATCGTTGCCGAAATCGGCGCCGCCCGCACAGGCATCCGCCTATCGCCTTTCGGCACCTTCAACGACATCGTTGACACCGAAGCCGAGGCAATGGCTTTCTACCTCACCGAGCAACTCGATGCCCGCAAGCTGGCCTATGTGCATATCGCGGAACCGGACTGGGCGGGCGGTCCGCAGTTGACCGACGCTTTCCGCGTTGCGCTGCGCCAGCGTTTCAAAGGGACGCTGATCTTTGCCGGCGGCTACACGCTCGAGAAGGCCGAAGCGCTGATCGCCAGCGGCGTGGGTGACGCGGTCGCGTTTGGCCGCCTCTTCATCGCCAACCCGGATCTGCCGGCACGCTTTGCCAAGGGCGCTGAGCTGAACGCCCCGGACGCATCGACTTTCTACGGCGGCGCGGAGAAGGGTTATACCGACTACCCCAGCCTCGCAAGCTGATCAGCTTTAAACGAAAAACCGGCCGGGTCACCCCGGCCGGCCAGCGGCGTACCTTCACGCAACCCCGCGCTGCTAACGCTCAGGGCTGCAGGTCTTTCGGCGCCGGTGCGGGTGCCGCACCACGCGGCCCGCGCATGCCGCCACGCCCACCATGCGGCCCCATCATGCTGTGTGCGTCAAACGCCTTCTTCTGCTCTGGCGTGAGCTGGTCGTAAAACTTGCGTGTCTCGACGAGGTGCTTTTCCATCTGCGCCTGGCGCAGCTTGGAGTGCTCGAGTATCGCTGCCATGCGGTCAGGAGTCGGTTTGTTGCGCAAAGCATCAAAGTCCGGGCGGTTCTTCGCCATCGCCTCCATGTCGGCAAGGATGCCTTCGCGATAAGCCTTCCAAGCGGGCTCTTGCGCGGCGCTGAGCTTAAGCGTGTCGTGCAGCGCGTCGAGGCGCATGGCGGCCATCTGCTGCATGCGCGCCGGGTCGATCGGGCGCCTTTGGCCGTGCATGGGCGGCATACCGTCGCCCATCGGGCAATATCCCGGCCCGGGCGCGGCAAGAACCGCCGCGGTGGTCAGCGCAGCTGCACCGGCCGCGAACAGCAAGGCAACATGTCGTTTCGTGTTTTTCATGTAATCCTCCGGTATTCGGTTCTGGGTCGACACGCCGTGTCCGACCCTGCACTTGCATTGAAGCACCGTCCGCGCGCCAAGGTGTTTACCCCGCAGGCGGGCATGTTTCCGGTTGTTACCGGCGCCCTTGTTTGAGCCACTGCATGAGCACACGCTATTTCACAGGCCGTACTGGCCACCTGGCCGATGGCACGCCGTCCGCGATTGCCAAACAGCCCGTAGTGGTGGCGCTGCGGCTCGGGCCGCTCGGTTTCGCGGGCGACGAGCAGGCGGATCATCGCTTTCATGGCGGTGCGGATCAGGCCTTGCATTACTACCCGGCAGAGCACTACGCCGCGCTGGCGGCACGCTTTCCCGCGCTGGCGCGCTTCGGCCCAGGCGATCTGGGCGAGAACATTTCCGACACCGGCTGGCTTGAGCACGACGTGCGCCTTGGTGATGTATTCGCGCTAGGCGAGTGCCTTATCGCCGTCACGCAACCCCGGGTGCCTTGCCACAAGATCGCCAAGCGTCTGGACGAGGCGGACGCGCCGGCGTTTGTCGCAGACACACTGCGCCTCGGCTGGTATTTCCGCGTAATTCAGGGCGGCATCGTCACGCCGGAAGCGCAGCTTGAGCGGGTGGAAAGCGACCGCGCCGCGCCGTCGATCGCGACGCTGTGGCAACTGCGTCTCGACCCGGCGGCCGACCCTGAATTGATCAACCGGCTCGCAAACCACCCGGCATTGGGTCGAGCATGGCGCAGCAAATTTGCGCAGCGCGCCGAATGGCTGGCTCGCAATCCGCCACTGTTCCGCTAAGGCTACACGGCGGCGGCGGCTTGAATCAGATCTGGCCGATCCAGTCGTGATCGTGCTGCAGGAAGGCCGCCCGCAGGTTGCCGATCTGGTAGGCCGGCAGGGGGCCAAGGCCGAACCATTCGATGTTCTGCGCTAGGTTTGCCGCATTGGCGGTGCCGACGATCGCGCTTGAGACGCCCGGCAGCGAAGTCGCAAACCGGATTGCAATCTCGCCCCAGGCATGGCCGAAATTCGAGATATCCATCGCACGCCAGCGCAGCCAGTATTCCTCGCAGTAGTCGCCCAGCGGCCTCTCCGCAAAGCGCCAGGGGTGGTTCGCTGACGGACGCTTGGCGATGAAACCCTTACCCGTGATGCGTGGCAGGACGCGATCGATGACGCGTTGGTCGCACAGGTTCAGCGAGGCCATGAAACCGTCGAAGCGGCCACAATCGACGGCATAGTCGAGGTCTGCGTTTTCGCCCGAATAGGCGATCGCGCGCACTTTGCCAGCCTGCTTGGCCGCCTCAAGCGCATCGATGATTTCGCCGCGCGCGAGCGTTTCGGCCGGGCAGGAATGCAGATGCACGATATCGATCCGGTCCGTCCGCAGCCGCTGCAACGCCGCTTCAACGCCCGCGGTGACGCAAGGGCCGGTCCAGTCGGCGAAACCGTCAATGCCGTAGCCGAGCTTGGTCGACAGCACGATCTCGCTGCGCCGCCGCGCGAGATGGCGCCCGATGCGCTCCTCCGACAAACCGTAGCCACGCGCCGTGTCGATCAGCGTGATCCCGGCATCCACGGCGGCATTCAGCAGCTTGCCGACACTCGCTTCGTCGAGCCGTGCATCGCCAATCTGGCCGGCGCCCAGGCCCAGCGCAGAAACTTCGATGTCGCTTTGGCCATAGCGGCGACGCGGAATCATGTTGGATCTCCTTGAATCAGGCCCGGCGCGATCGCAGCAAGCGGGCCAGGCGGCCGCCGCCCGGCGACG
Source organism: Pseudomonadota bacterium (assembly GCA_021803785.1). Classification (GTDB taxonomy): domain Bacteria; phylum Pseudomonadota; class Gammaproteobacteria; order Burkholderiales; family Rhodocyclaceae; genus Niveibacterium. The sequence goes on from JAJZLD010000017.1 coordinate 4,272, forward strand.
GAATGCGCGGCAGGCAGAATTCAACCCCGGTCGCGGTTTCGCGTTGAACCTCGAAACCCAGCGCACGGTGCAGCCGCAGCAAGGCCGGGTTGGCCTTGTACACGTAGCTCCACAGGACTTCGATGCCGAGCGCGTCGATCAACGAAGCAAGGCCACCCAATAGCTCGCGCAGCACACCAGCCGTGCGGTAGCTTGGATGCACGGCGAAGGCCGTCACGAACCAGCTTGTCACCGTTTGCTGGGTGACCATGCCATAGGCGACCAGCCGGCCGTCGCGCCAGACCTGGCACAGCTGCGACACGGGCAGGCTTTCCGCGATGCGCACGCGACAAGCCTCGGCATCCGCGGCCAACCCGCTGGCTCGGCGCGTTAGCAGTTCGAGCGCCAGCAGCGCATCGACCAAGGCGTCATCGGTCGCCGCATCGTCCAGTGGGGGATCTGCCTCCTGCATCACTCAGGCCTTGCGTCGGAAAACCAGATCCCACACACCATGCCCGAGCTTCAATCCGCGATTCTCGAACTTCGTCAGCGGGCGGTAGTCGGGCTTCGGCGCATAACCGTCGGCGGTGTTCTCGAGCATCGGTTCGGCCGACAGCACTTCCAGCATCTGCACCGCGTAATCTTCCCAGTCGGTTGCGCAGTGGATGTAGCCGCCCGGCACCAGCCGTTTGGCGAGCTCATGCACAAAGGGGCTCTGGATCAGGCGCCGCTTGTTGTGACGCGCCTTGTGCCACGGATCGGGAAAGAACACATGCACGCCGGCCAATGACGCATCGGCCAGCATGTCGCGCACCACCTCGAAGGCGTCGTGCTGCATCAAGCGAATATTGGAAATGCCGCGTTCTTCGATCAGCTTGCACAGGTTGCCGACACCGGGACCATGCACCTCAATGCCGAGGAAGTTGTCGCCCGGTCGTGCCTGCGCGATGGCGGCCGTGGTGTCGCCCATGCCGAACCCGATCTCAAGAATCGTCGGCGCGGCGCGGCCGAATGCCGCAGCGAAGTCGAGCGGTGCAGCGCGATACTCGACGCCCCAGCGCGGCATGCCTTTCGCAAGGAAACGTTCCTGCGCCGGCGACATGCGCCCCTGGCGCACGACATAGCTGCGGATCGGGCGCGTCTTCGGGTCGTCGACCGACAGATGCTTGCGCGGTTCGGGTGTGTCGCTCATGCGGTGGTTCCGGAAATAACACCGCCGCGGCGCTGAGCGGGCAAAGACGAAATCCGTCCGTCTTACCCCGCCGAGTCCGCGGCGTCAGGGATTACATGGTCAGCTGCCGATCAGGCCCGTCGTAGGCGAACTCGGGCTCGCTGAATAGAACTTCTTCGGCATGCGGCCGGCACGGAAAGCCTCGCGCCCCGCTTCGACCGCCTTCTTCATCGCACCGGCCATCAGCACTGGATCTTGCGCAAGTGCGATGGCTGTGTTCATCAACACGCCGTCGCAGCCGAGCTCCATCGCGATCGCCGCATCGGACGCAGTGCCGACACCAGCGTCCACCAGCACCGGTACTTTCGACTGCTCGATGATCAGCTTCAGATTCCAAGGGTTCAGGATGCCCATGCCGGAGCCGATCAGCGACGCCAGCGGCATCACCGCGACGCAGCCGATCTCTTCGAGCATACGCGCCTGGATCGGGTCGTCCGAGCAGTAGACCATCACCTTGAAGCCGTCCTTCACCAGCGTCTCTGCAGCCTTCAGGGTCTCCGGCATGTTCGGGAACAGCGTATTCGGGTCACCCAGCACTTCGAGCTTCACGAGGTCGTGTCCATCGAGCAGCTCACGCGCCAAGCGCAGCGTTCGCACCGCATCGTCCGCGCTGTAACAGCCGGCGGTGTTGGGCAGGTAGGTGAATTCGGACGGCGGCAGTGCGTCGAGCAGGCTCGGTGCGTTCGGGTCCTGGCCAATGTTGGTGCGACGGATGGCCACGGTGACAATCTGCGCGCCGGAGGCGACAATCGCTTCGCGTGTCTGCGTGAAGTCGCGATACTTGCCGGTGCCGACAAGCAAGCGGGAACGGTACTCGGTACCGGCAATGATGAGCGGGTCAGTCATGTTCTTGGGCTCGGGCTTCAGCCGCCGCCGACAGCGACGACGATTTCAAGGCGGTCGCCCTCTGCGAGGGCAAGCTCGGCGTGGCGACCCTTAGGAACGATCTCGCCATTGCGTTCAACCGCGAGCCGCTTCCCGGCATAGCCGAGGCGCTCGAGTAGCTGGGCAACGGTTGTATTGGCCGGCAGGGAATGCGGGGCGCCGTTGAGGACGATCTCGATCATGGCATTTCCGCGACAGAAGCGCGGATTCTAACACGCGGGCTGCTACGCTTAAGGCTTGCCGCCCGTCGCAGTCAGTGCCAAGATCCGGCACCATACGCATCCGTACTGGGTGCGGGCCGGATCAATCCGTTGCAAAACCAAAAATACCTACACGAGGAGACCCTGATGTTCGCACGCCAACCGCTAGGCCTGGCCATTGCAGCGCTGTTCGCGCTTCCCGCTTCGGCAGCCGATTTCACGAATACTTTCTTCTTCGGCGACAGCCTGACCGATTCGGGCTACTTCAAGCCGATCCTCACGGCGAGCGGTGCTGGCACCCTCGTGAATGCAGGCTTCGCCGGCAAGTTCACCACCAACCCGGGCCCGGTGTGGTCCGAGGCGCTGGCAGCCAAGCTGGGCACCGCCGCCGCACCAAGTAACACCGCCGGCGGTACCAACTACGCACAAGGTGGCGCCCGCGTGAATAGCACGCCCGGTGTCGGCGGTGGTCCGGCCACAACGGCCACACCGATCACCGGCCAAGTCGGCGCCTACCTCACTGCCAACGGCGGCGCGGCCGACTCGCATGCGCTCTACACCGTTTGGGGCGGGGCCAATGATCTTTTCTTCGCCGCCGGCGGCGGGGTTCCGGTAGCCAGCCTGCCGACCTTCGTGCTGACGACCGTAACGCAGCAGGTCGGTGCCGTCGAAGCCCTGAAGAATGCCGGCGCGAAGTACATCATCGTGCCCAGCCTGCCGAACATGGGCAAGACACCCGCTGCGCTGGCCGCCGGCGCCACGGCTGCTGCCGGCCTGACGCAATTGTCCGCCTCGTACAACTCACAGCTGTTCGGGCAAATGGCCGCCAAGGGCCTGAACGTGATCCCGCTCGACACGTTCAACCTGATTACCGAAGTGCAAGCCAATGCCGCCGCCTTCGGCTTCACCAACTCCGGCACCGCCATCGCCTGTCTGACCACCGCCACGAACCCGACCGCCACCTCGCTGCTGTGCGGTGCGCCGGGCTCTACTGTCGCCAACCCACAGGAATATATCTTTGCCGACAGCGTGCATCCGACCACGCACACCCACGCGATTCTCGCCGACTACGCATACTCCATGCTGATGGCGCCGCAGCAGATCGGCATGCTGGCCGAAACGCCAGTTCGCACCCGCAACACGCTGACCAACACACTGCTCGATCAAGGCATGGAATCGCCGACCAAGCCGAGCCGCCTGTGGGTAAGCGCCAATGGTGGCCAACTCAAGTACGCCGACTCGCCTGAATTCGGTGGTGCCGATGGCATGCCCTGGGGCATCACGGTCGGCTACGACACGCGTACGCAGTTTGGTGGCTTGGGCGTCGCCTTCAACGGCGGCAGCTACAAGCCGGACTTCGCCGCCGACGGTGGTTCGTACTCGCAGACCGAACTCTCTGCCAGCCTTTATGGTGGCATGGTGTTCGGCCAGCTCGGCCTGTCCTTTGCCGGCACGATCGGCTACATCAACTACAACACCGATCGCGATGTACACCTTGGCAACGTGACCCGCACGATGAGCGGCGAAACCGAAGGCTCGAACGTGTCAGCCGGCATGCAGGCCTTCTACCAGCTGCATTCGGGCAAGCTGACGCATGGCCCGGTCGCCGGCCTGACCGCTCAGCGTGTCCAGGTGCGCGCCTTCAACGAATCGAATGCAAACGGCGCATCCACCGCGCTGAGCTTCGGTTCGCAAGTCCGCCAGTCGGTACTCGGCCGCCTCGGTTATCAGCTGAGCTACGACGCGACCAGCTTCATCCCCTACGGCCGCATCGGTGTCGAGCACGACTTCATCAAGTCGACCGATCGCGACATCGAAGTGGGCCTGCCGTCGCTGTACTCGGGCAGCTACAAGCTGCCGGCCGGCGAAGTGGATCAAACCGCAGCAACGCTGCAGCTGGGTAGCCGCTTCCACCTGAGCCCGGCACTCGGTGCATGGGTGGAATTCAACGGCAACTTTGGCCGCAAAGACGTCACCGACTACGGCCTGTCCGGCGGTCTGCGCTACGCCTTCTGATCGACGGTTTGCCTGAAACCCCAACGGCCCGGTACAATCCGGGCCGTTTCAACGTTCTGGCGTTGCCGCCCGAACGGTCGAATTAGCCTTGAGCGGGCGTCGTATAATGGTAATACCCTAGCTTCCCAAGCTAGAGCCGTGGGTTCGATTCCCATCGCCCGCTCCACCGCATCATTCTGCGGACTTCCGCAGAAGTCCAAGAGAGTCTGCAAGTCGTTGCCACACAAGGACTTTTCCTCTCTTTGACGTTCTGCCGTGGTCCACTGCGATCCGCCTACAGCCGGGACTTTTAAGTCCACAAACAAGTCCATTTTTGCGGGCGCGGCTGATTCCGGATTGTTGATGGAGGGGCGAGGTCGACGTGACCAGCATCTGGTTCCTGACTCATGTTCAGGAGCAAGAGCATGGCACTCTCAGACCTGGCCGTTCGACAGGCCAAGGCAACTGGCAAGGCATACACCCTCCCTGACTTGGATGGCCTCTCCCTGGCCGTCACGGCTGCAGGGGGCAGGACTTGGCACTTCCGCTACTACTGGGCGGGCAAGCAGAAGCGGATGTCGCTCGGCACCTACCCGGAGGTGACGCTTCGCGAGGCCCGCAGCCTACGCGACGAAGCGCGCGCCCTGCTGGCCAAAGGCACCAATCCTCGCGTTCACCGCAAGCAGAAGCGCACCGCTGTCCGGCTCGCCGACGAAAACACCTTCGAGGCGGTGTATCGCAAGTGGCTCAAGCATCGCGGGCTCAGCCTCAAGGAAGGCCGGCAGACGACCCTCTCGATCCTTCCGCGCATCTTCGACAAGGATGTGCTGCCCGCCTTGGGCAAGCGGTCGATCTATGAGATCAAGCGTCCCGACCTCTTGGAGGTGATCGCCAAGATCGAGAAGCGTAGGGCGCTCTCCGTCGCCGAGAAAGTCAGGACGTGGTTCAACCAACTGTTCCGCTACGCGCTGGTGATCGTGCCGGGCCTGGAGCAGAACCCCGCCTCCGATCTCGATGTGGTGGCGCTGCCGCTGCCACCCGTCAACCACAACCCGTTCCTGCGCATGGCCGAGCTGCCGAAGCTGTTGCAGCGGCTGCGCAGCTATCGCGGCAGGCGGCAGACCCAGCTCGGGCTGCGGCTATTGCTGCTGACCGGCGTGCGAACCGGCGAGCTGCGACAGGCGATGCCGGATCAATTCGATCTGGACCGTGGGTTGTGGATCATCCCGGCCGACGTCGTGAAGCAACTCCAGTTGGATATGCGCAAGAAGCGGCAGCAGCCGAAGGACATCCCGCCCTACATCGTGCCGCTGTCGATTCAGGCCATGGAGATCGTCCGGCACCTGCTGGATGAGTTCAAGCCGGCCCAGCGCTACCTGTTCCGGCACGACAGCGACTTGAAGAAGCGCATCAGCGAGAACACGCTCAATGGTGCGCTCAAACGCATGGGCTATCAGGAACGCCTGACCGGACACGGTATCCGCGGCACGATGTCCACTGCGCTCAACGAGATCGGCTACCCGAAGGTCTGGGTGGATGCACAGCTCTCGCATGTCGATCCCAACAAGGTCAGCGCGACCTACAACCATGCCGAGTACGTGGAGCAGCGTCGCCGCATGATGCAGGACTGGGCCGATCGGCTCGACCTCTTCGAGCAGAACCAGGTCGAGGCGGCCAGCATGCCGCTCACCGTGCATCTGGAAGGCGTGCCCGCATTCCCGAGTGAGCAAACCGAAAGCGCCCCCTCTACGCCGATTGCCGCTTCGCCAATCCTGCTCGTGACGAAGCCGGGTGACGCCATGCCGTTGGTTTCTGCCGCCGCACATCGGCTGCCGGCGGTTCCGCCCCCTCGATCGGCCGCGCCGCTGGTGCCTTCGGACATTCAGCGCGAGAGGATGGAGCTGTTCGATGTCTTCGAAGCGCCGCACAACCTTCCCGTCGCTGCGTTTGCCAAGATGGCGGGCAAATCCCGCAGGTGGATCAGCTACGAGATCAAGGCGGGCAACTTGCTGGCGTTGAACGTGGGCAACCGCGGCCAGCGCGTGCCGGACTGGCACCTCGACCCACTCAAGCACGAGCTGATCCAGTCCGTCCTGAAGCTGACCAGGGGTGCGGACCCTTGGCAGATCTACCATGCACTGCTGCAACCGCGCTCGATGCTGCGGGGGCGTTCGGCACTGGAGGGCGTGACGGCCAGCAATCTCGACAAGCTCGTCATGGCAGTGAGCACAGCCGTGAAGGAAAGCGAATGGACCCCGCTGCGAGTCGGGGTCGCCTAGCAGCAGGAATGCGGGATCGTGGCGAAACCGCGATCCCCGCGCGTCTGTCAGGACACCAAGCGCGCGCGGCGGGCGAATCTGGCCTGGGTGTCCGACAAGGTAGCGTTGCGACGGAGCAGGTAAGCCATCACGATCGTTGGTGCGCCGGCCAGCGGCCGCACGGCGATGCCTCGGCGTAGGTAGCTCGCCAGTCTCGCGGCAGGTGCAATGGAAATCCCGTACCCGGCGGCAACCAGCGTCATCGCCACATCGAATGTCTCCACCGTTTGCTCTCGCTCCTGCAGCGCGTTCTCGAACACGCGCTGTACGGTCATGCGCCATGGTTCATCGGCCGTGGACTGCGCGCAGATCAAGGGCTGCTTGAGCACTTCCTGGCACGGCACTTCACGGTAGGCCAGCAGGTGGGAGCGCTTGGCCACGGCGACCGCCAGCGTGTCATGCCACAGCGGCTCGCATACCCAGCCAGGCCACTGCCGGGCAACCGCAGACAAGGCGAAGTCGAAGCCGTCGCCCGGCAGCTCCGCGCCTCGACCGGGATCTGTCCAGCCGGCCAGGACGGCATGAGTCTCCGGCTCTTCGGCACGCTGCAGGGCGAGCACGTCGGCGAGCTGGGGAGGCACCCATTCGCCGAGGACGGCCATGCGAATTTCGCCGGTGATGTCACTCGATTCCACGTCCAGCTCCCCCCAGGCGGTGAACTCGTGGCAACTGATCTCGAAGCCGTTGAATGAGTTAAGTTTAACGTGGTTTAAATCGTGACCGTGTTCGACGCTCTTGGCAATGCCAAAGCGTTCGATCCAAAGGGGCCGCCCCACCGGCACCACTACCTACGAAGCGGAACCAGCCATCGCGTTTGGGGCTGCCGTGCGGGAAGAAAGAACCAACCAGGGTATCGCTCAGGAAACGCTGGCCCACATGGCCGGCATCGAACGGTCGCACATGGGCAAGATCGAGCGCGGCGAGCATGTCCCCACGCTCCCTCTCATCCTCAAGATCGCCCGTGCGCTGAAATGCAGTTCCGCCCACTTGATGACTCTGACCGAAGCCAAGCTGGCAGAGTCGGCCCCATCCGCTGATTGAAGCCGGCCCGCACAGCGGTCGCATGCCTACGCCTGATCGGCGTCCTTGCCCCCAAGGGCTGAATCTTCGCGCTTTGCGGCCTCGTTGAGGAGCCGCAGGTATGGGTTGTCTGGCGGCGTCTCCTGAAACAGCGTATCCGGGCTGGCGAGCAGGTAGCCGTGCAGCCGGCGCGACTTGCGCGGCCCCGTGACTTCGCAGGTCCAGATGTTCAGCCCGCTGGGCTGCTTGCGGTGCTGTCCCAGCTTCTCGAAGCGCTTCTGTACCCACTGCCACCCCTCCAGCTTCTCCTGCTTGGCCAGCGCGGCGACTTGAAGGTACTCCTGCGCGTAGCGCTGGAACACGCCGGGGCTGACGAGGTAGGTCGTACCGGCGACGGTATGCACCAGGGCCTTGGCGTCGTTGATGATGAGCCTGCGCGTCTGGATGCTCTGACGCAGCCAGGCCATGAAGTGCGCCCCGGAGGGCTCCGCGCGATCCTGGGAAGGCGCGAGGCTCATCTGCGGCGGGGGCACGGTCGAAGGGGCCGGCTCGGCCTCGGCGATCTCAGGCGCTGTGGGTGGAGCAGTGTCGCCCAACAGGTCGAGTAGCGCGGCCACGCCGGTGTCTGTGGCTGTGGATGCGATCGGCGCCGTGCTCGCGGGTGCAGCTTCGGTGCCTTCCGCGCGCGGCCCATCGGCCACCGTCGGCGCCTGCGGCGTCGGCTCCGCTTGTTCCTCTTCGACCTGCACACGGCCTGCGAACGGCGCCGGCCGGTCGGCGGCATCCCAGATCATCGCCGGCGAGAGTTTCAGGAAGGTGAAGGCGTGCGACCAGCCGGCGTCGCTGGTGACGGCAGCCTTCCAGATCGCCTTGCCATCCGGCGTCGGTTGCACGATGCCGTGATCCTGCAACACGTTGAACACCGCCGTATTGCTCGCCGGGATGCCGTCGATGCCCTGCGACAGCAGATGTGCGCGCAGCTTGTCGGAGACGGTCTTGCTCACCAGCCACAAGGCGTCTTGGGTCAGCCAACCGTCCGCCGGGCCGGCCTGGTTCAACTTGAACTCTTCCTTGAGCAGGTAGCGCAAGCCGTCGAGCAATTTGCGTTGCAGCGCATGCTTGGGCGCCGCCAGCGCCTTGCTGGGATCGCCGCCGAGTTCCTGGGCGACCGATGCCTGGTCGGCCTGCACGACCAGCTCGCCGAGCGTGCCGGCGTGCTCGTACTGGCCGGCCAGCACGTACAGCAGCGCGGCCCAGAGGTCGGGATAGCCGCTGAGCCAGTCGAAGATGTCCCGATCGAGAAGGCGCGCATAGAGCAGCCCGGTGGCGGCGCTGTGCAGGCGGTACTCACGCTCCTTTCGGTAACGGAAGCGGTAGGGCTTTCGCAGCGGGCCGTGCCAGGGATGCCAGACGCTGCCATCGGCATGCTCGACGTGCAGATCGACCGCAATCTTGCCGATGTCGTGCAGCAGGGCCGCGTAGGCCGTGCCTGCGGTCCAGGCTTCGGCCTGGGCCGCCTGTGCCTCTGGCGTGACGCCCGCAGGCAGCAGGTATGACTGCCGCAATTTCAGCGCATAGGCGACGATCTCCAGGCCGTGGTCCAGCATGCCGCCCGGATAGGCGTGGTGGTGGTTCTCGGAGGCCGGGAACTGCTGGACCAGCTCGGCGTAGCGCTCCAGTGGGGCGAGGTAGAGCGTGGCGAACTGCCGGCGCGAGAGCGATGTGCGCTGCCAGATGTGTTCCAGCAGTTTCTGCCGGCGCGGCGTGGCCAGCAGCGATGCGGCCGACTCCGGCCGCATCGACCCTTTCGGAGTTTCGATGGCGGAGGTGGGCGGTGTGCCGGCGGTGGGTGGCACCTGTTTGCGCTGGAACAGCGAGAGCATGGCGAACCCCGGATGACGGGCTGCTCGGGGCGCCTTTTGGCCTTTTCAGGATAGGGCCTTTCCCCTTGGCGCCCTTCCTTTGCCCCTTCCCAGCCCTTTGGCCTTTGTCGGAAGCCTTTGGGTATAGGGCCGCTGCTTCGTGGATGCCACGATGAATGCGGCATGGGGCAATCCCGGCAAGTGGGGCGCTGCGGGATGTTCGTCAGCTCTGGCCCAAGCCGGTGTCGAGGGCGGCGGATTGCGCTGCGAAGTCGTCGGGACGGCGCTTGCGGAAGGTTTCGAGATTGGCGAGCTTCCAGCGCAGTGCCGGCAGTTGCGCGGCGTGCTGGCACTGCACCAGCGACCAGTCCGGTTCTGCGCGCGCCAGCCCGCTCAGAAATTGCTTGTGCGCGGTGCTCAGTCGCTGTGGCAGCTCGCGCCGCATCCTGGCGCGAGCGTCGAGCAGTGTCTCCAGGGAGCAGTCCACTTCGGTCATGCCGACAAAGGCCCGCTCGTACTCGCCGGCGATGTCCTTGTCGTTGCCGAACAGCACTTCGTGGGGCGGCCGGTTGTGGCCCGCCAGATAGATCACGAAGCACTCGACCATGCCGTCGCTGATGTCGCCCGACTCAAAGAGCTGCCACACGTCGAAAAGGTCGCGGGGGTGCTGCCGATCCAGCGCGGCCACCAGCTTGCTGGCGTACAACTCTTCCGGTGCCAGAACCGGCAGCTCGAACTCGACGCCGAACAGATCGCTGGTCTTGGCGCTCAGCGGCCGCCGCTCGACGGGCAGCACGCTGCCTCGGAACACGACGTTGACCTCGATCTTCACCTGGTTGGCGTCGTTCTCGACGATCAGCTTGGTGTCCCCCAGGTCCTTGGCGCGAACCAAGCGTGTCTGCACGCCCAGTGGTGCAAGGCGCGTGGCGATGGCGGCCAGCTCCTGGTTGATGGCTTGCAGCGCTTCGTCGCGCGGCGTCTGCCACGGGAGGTGCACCACGTCGATGTCCACCGACAGGCGCGGCATGTCCCGCACGAAGAGGTTGATGGCCGTGCCGCCCTTCATGGCGAAGATGTCGTTGGCGAACACGTCGGGCGCGACGGCCAGCAGCAGGCGAACGGTGTCCGCGTAGGTCTTATCCATGAGGTCTCAGGCTCAGCAAGGTGCCGTCATCGAGCCGGCTCATCCAGCGCGTGTTGCTGCCGGTGCGAACCGGGTACTGCTCCAGCAGGGCATCGACATCCACGAGGCTGGTCTCGCGCGCCCAGGTGAGGAACAGGCGCACGGCCTTCACGCTGGCGCAGCAGGACAGGAGTTGCCCGAGCAAGTCCTTGCGGGGGGAACGCAGTCCATCAAAGAGGTTGCGGGCCTCTTCGAGGCTCTGCTTGACGCCGGCTTCGTACAGCAGCTCCAGAACGGCACGCTCGGAGGCAGCCACCCGCAGATCCTCGGGCAGGCCAGGCGGCGTGGTCAGGGTCTTGCTGGCCAGCGCCGTATCCGGCCAGTCGAACAGGCGGGCGTGGACGTAGCGGGCCGGAAAGCGCGAGGTGAACCAGGCCGGCAACGCGAAACGACCGTCGCCCCACAGCACCAGCGTCTCCCGGCTGCCCAGGTTGTGCCGCACGCCCTGCAGGGCCAGGGCGCTCTTGCCGCCGACGTGCAGGCCGGGCACGCGCTGTTGCAGGAACTTCAGCGCACCGTAGACCCCGAACTCATCGTTCGGGAAGGCATAGACGCCCTGGGCCAGGCGCACGAGCCACCCGCCGTCGGCATAGTGGGCGGCGAGCTGGGGCGACACCCCGAACTGGCTCAGGGTGGCAAGGTCGAACGGCGCCCCGCGGGGGAGTCCCGCCTGCAGCCGCTTGATTACCTGGTGCCTAGAATTTCCATCCATGTTATAAAGATAGCACGGAATCCAATCAGCCCCTAGAGCTATCGCAAGAACGCGCAGAGAAAGTAGCATAAAGTTTGATTTTTAATGCCGAATCTAATCATCCTGCGACCCAAGCCGACCCGGCTCGGCCAGCCGCAACTTCTTCGAACGGGGGCCTGATGCCTGAGCCGCTGTGCGCAATCTTGCTGGCATCGCTCCAAGGGCCGGCGCTCCCAGTCGAGGGGCGCGATGAGTAGCCTTGCCGATGGATATGGCAGCTATGCCGACTTGGCCAGCGCGCAAGCCGAAGGAACGGACTACAGGGTGCATGTACGCCCATTCGCCGGATCATCCATCGTCGTCATCGCACCGCATGGCGGAGGTATTGAGCAGTTCACGTCGGACATCGCGCGAGCGGTCGCTGGCACGGACATCAATCTCTATCTGTTCGAAGGAATTCGTCAGGCTGGCAACTACGCTGCACTTCATCTGACCAGCCACAAATTTGATGAACCGCGCTGCCTGGCACTGCTATCCGCCTGCGACCACGTGGTCGCGATCCACGGCTGCGGCGGCAAGGCACAGCGCGTCCTGATGGGCGGCCTTGATGACCCACTGAAGATATCCATCGGACAAGCCATTGCTCGGCTTGGTGTGGAAGTCGATCTGAAGGGGCACTCGTTCCCGGCAACCGATCCGAACAACATCTGCAATCGGGGACGGCGCGGTGGTGGCGTGCAAGTTGAATTGACCCTCGGTCTCAGGCTGCATGGGCCGCGTGATGCGGTGTCCGCAGCTATCCGCTCCGTACTCTTGAACTTGCCAAACGAACTGCCAGGGGGAGATCAACGCCGATGATTCTGACCGACAACGAAACCCGGGTCGACCTGCTGAACAACGAGGCCATCGCGACCACGATCATCGAGTTGCTTCGCGCCAGGCCCGACCATCCGGTGACGATCGGCGTGCATGGCGACTGGGGTGCGGGCAAGTCCAGCGTGCTCGAAATGATCGAGGCGGGGTTCGCCGACAAGGACGAAGTCCTGTGCCTCAAGTTCAACGGATGGCGCTTTCAAGGCTTCGAGGATGCCAAGATCGCCCTGATCGAGGGGATAGTCACGGGCTTGGTCGAGAAGCGTCCGGCCCTGAACAAGGCCGCAGCCGCGGTCAAGGATGTCTTCCGGCGCATCGACTGGCTGAAGGTGGCGAAGAGAGCCGGCGGCCTCGCCCTGACCGCGTTCACAGGCATTCCGACACCCGATCAAATCGGAGCTATCGTCGGCTCGCTCGAAGCGGTGATAGCGGATCCTGCCAAGCTCGCCACGAAAGAAAACCTCTCGACGGCGATCGACGAGGTGAAGGCCGTGCTGAAGCCGGGCGAAAAAAAGAATGTGCCCGAGGAAGTGGAAGCGTTCCGCAAGGCCTTCGACCAGCTCCTGAAGGACGCGGGGATCAAACAGCTCATCGTCCTGATCGATGACCTCGACCGCTGCTTGCCAGACACCGCCATCGAAACGCTCGAAGCGATCCGGTTGTTCGTGTTCACCGCCCGGACGGCGTTCGTCGTCGCGGCCGACGAGGCGATGATCGAGTATGCGGTGCGCAAGCACTTTCCCGATCTGCCGGACAGCACCGGACCGCGGGACTACGCACGCAACTACCTCGAAAAGCTCATCCAGGTCCCATTCCGTATCCCGGCGCTGGGCGAGACCGAGACACGGATTTACGTCACGCTGCTGCTGGCCGGCGCCGAAATCGGTGAAAACGACGCCGACTATGCGAACTTGATTGGCGTGGCGCGTGAGAAGCTGAAGCGTCCTTGGACCAGCGGCGGTTTGGATGCGGCGACCGTCAAGACGGCGCTCAGCAAGCAAGCCGAGAAGGCGAACAACGCGCTTGCCCTCAGTGACCAGATTGGCCCCATCTTGGCGAGCGGTACGAAGGGCAACCCGCGTCAGATCAAACGCTTCCTCAACACGCTGCTGCTGCGTGAGCGTACTGCGGCCGCGCGCGGATTCGGGGACGATATCAAACTGCCCGTGCTCGCGAAGCTCATGCTCGCTGAGCGCTTCATCCCGAGGCTGTTCGAGCAGATCGCGTTTGTCGCTGCGGTCCACCCGCAGGGGCTATGCGAGGACCTCGAAACGCTTGAAAAGGGGCTGGCGACGGCCGACGGCAAGGAATCGCAGGCCGGCGAGCGGAAGGGACAGAGAGCCGGCGAGCCAGGGCCCGCGCTTGACAACGCCGTGTTGACTGAATGGCGGTCGTCAGAGACGGTGTGCGACTGGGCGCGCCTGTCACCCAAACTCTCGGGTCTCGATCTACGCCCCTACTTGTTCGTGACGAAGGACAAGAAGGACTACTTCGGCCCGGTGTCCGTGCTGGGTCACTTGGCCGGCGTGGTGGAGAAGCTGTTCAGCGGCAAGATGACCGTCCAGGGCTATGAGGCCGAGTTGAAGCAGCTCGTGCAGCCCGAAGCGGAGAAGGTGTTCGAGGCCGTGCGCACCAAGATCATGAGCACGGGCACCTTCGACACCAAGCCCGCGGGTGTTGATGGACTTGTCGTCCTCGTGAAGGCGCAACCTGGCTTGCAGGGCCGGTTGATGGATTTTTTGGAAGCATTGCCAAGTGGCAAGTGTGGCCCATGGACTGTCAGCGGCTGGCAGGGTGTCATCAAAGATGCCGAATGCGCCGCTCGTCTGACAAAGCTGCTGGGCGAGTGGAGCAAGGTCGCCAATAACCCCGGCCTCAAAGCAAGCGCCGAAGCGGCCCTCAAGGACGTAAAGGGAGGACGCTGATGGGCACTTCGACAGCTTACGGTGGCCCTGGCGGCGGCACTCCGCTTGTTCCATCATGGCTCGGCGGCGCTGATGGCGGTGACGCTCCCGCTGCTCCTGCAGGCACGGGAGCTGGGCCGGACGGTCTGCCAATCCCAAGAACGGCAGACCCGCAGCGTTTCTCCGGCGCCCGCAATTGCTTCACGCGATTTGCTGGTTCCGGCGGCACTGACAGGGCCAACCTTGGCCGGGCCGTTTCAAGATACGTCTCCACATCCGCCGGCGGTGCCCGGCAGGCAGCCCGGCGAATGGGAGCCTCTCGCAGTGCCGGCGCGCGCCTTCTCGGCTTCCTGGTTGACGCGCAGGCGCGGGGGGTGCGCGAGGCCTTGCGCGCGCTCGACTTGGAGTCCCTGGCAGGTCGCCCGATCACCGAGATTTTCGTGGGCCTGGCCGACTACATCTGCCCAGGCGCAGGCACCGTCGATGAAGGCATCGCCCGTGAGGCTTACATCGAAACCGTCGTTGAACTGGCCAGCGAAGGGTTGACTGACCCGACCACTTTCACGCCGGATCAGATGCAAACGGTCTTCGAGCTGTACGCCACGCATGCGATCGAAGCGCGGATCTGCAATGACATCGGCACCAAGGCCGTGACCATGCCGGTGGACGCCCAAGCGGCACACCGCGTCGAGCAGCAGTTGCGTGACTTCATTCGGGGCGGGGTGAGCGACGCGCTGACCCGGGCCCGGGCGGAGTCACCGAATCTCACGCCCGAACGCATTCAAACCTTCGTCGACACCGTGTACGAGTCCGCGTTTGCGATCCTGCAGACCCTGGGGGATGCGGAGGCCAACCAATGAAGCGACAACTCTTGGCGGGGCGCTTCGGCCCCGATGACCACGTTGACGTTCCGGTCGGTGTGGATGAACAGAGGACCTACTTGCAGCTCGTCGCCGGCGAGAAGTCCCTGGACCATGGCATCGGTGGTGCGCTAACCAGCTTGAAGAAGATCGGCGTTTTTCCCTCGGAGATTGGCGTCGACCTGCTAGTGCTGGCTGCTCACGTGCATGCCGCGGACACGCGCATCTCGCGAGCTGAGCAATCGCAAGACTCCTGGACGCGCGAGATTCGTCTGGTTGTTCCGGTCAGTGATCCGGTTCGTTGGGGAACTGCGACAGCGACGCTGAAGAAGTCGCTGGATTTCTTGACGGGAGATCAATGGACGATCGGGTTCAGGGCGCGTCCGGCTCGGTTCGCGACGATCGCTGAGGAGGCGCCCCCGAGTCTTATCTGTCCACCCTTCGACTCCCTGAGCCTCTTTTCGGGCGGGCTTGACAGCCTTATCGGCGCCATAGACCTCTTGGAGGACGGCGCGACCCCATTGCTGGTCAGTCACTTCGGTGAAGGCGCCACCAGCGACGCGCACATGACCATGCGAAA